>CAIKFU010000079.1 GCA_903826775.1 uncultured beta proteobacterium
CGCGCTTGCGCTAAAGGAGCTTGACCGTGCGGCAAAACTTCCCGGCATGCGCGGACTCTATCTCGCCACCAACGTCAATGGCGTGGATCTGGACGACAAGCGATTTTGGGACATCTATGCGCGGGTCGAGGAACTCGGTTGGACCATTTTTCTACACCCGGTCGAAACCATCGGACACGAACGAACCGGGCGTTTTTTCCTACGCAACCTTCTCGGCAATCCGTTCGACACCTGCCTCGCGGCCGTATCCCTTATTTTTGGCGGCGTACTCGATGCGTTCCCGAAACTGGAAATCAATTTGCCTCACGCGGGCGGAGCATTCCCCGGACTCATCGGGCGCCTTGACCATGGCACTCGAGTGCGCCAAGAACTCAAGCACATGCTGCAACTACCAAGCGACTACATGCGCCGATTCACCTACGACACGATCGGCCACAGCGAGCAAATCAACATGAATCTCATCCGCATGGTCGGGGCTGACCGCATTTTGCTCGGTAGCGACTATTGCTTCGATATGGGGCTGTCCGATCCGGTAAGCACGGTCGAGCAACTGGTCGAACTTAGCGCAGAAGATCGCAACCTGATCTTGGGCAACACTGCCGCACGCCTGCTGCGACTGGAATAGCCGCCGATTCACAATTCAGCAAAGATTTTTGGCCATAGCGAATCAGGCTAAACCTCGAATGCGTTTGTTTGGGCATGCAAAGCAGTCCAAATCGCATCCGGCGTCATCGGCAAGGTATTGATTGCAATTCCTCTGGGCGCCAACGCATCGTTGACTGCGCTGGCTATGGCTGCTGGACTGCCCAAGTAACCACCCTCACCAGACCCCTTCTGACCGAATTCCGTTAGTGGTGACGGCGTGCAGTGGTCTACGATCGTAATCGAGGGGACCTCGTTGGAACTCGGTAAAAGGTAGTCCATAAACGTACCCGAAAGAAGTTGCCCCTCATCAGAAAAACTGTATTTTTCAAGCAATGCAGCACCTAGCCCATGAGCAATCCCCCCGTAGATCATTCCATGAACAACATCCGGGCTAATCATCACACCACAATCGTGGCCACAAACGTAGTTGTGAATTGCCACCTTACCGGTATCTGGATCTATGCTAGCTAGAACCACGTGAGCCTCAAACGAATGGCACGGATACATTTGCACCCGACCGTCTTCATCCGGTAACGACCCGCCGGTAGGAACCTCCCACACAAACTTTTCCTGAAGACCGGGCTCAAGACCTGCAGGCAACCGGTGGTATTTCCGATGGGCTATTTCAACCAATTCGGCCCAAGAAATGGTTTTGGATGAATCCAACCTTGAAGTAAAGTTCCCCTCAAAATAATCCAGCGTGTCGGCCGCAACATGCAGATTGTGAGCGGCAATCCTCAATAATTTATTGCGCAATTTCTTGGCAGCACCGGCTGCGGCACCTCCCAACATGACAGCCATGCGACTAGCGACCGGGCTATTCGATGGCAGTGCGTTTAACGAATCGGCATGCAGTACGCGAATATCGTCGGGCTGACGATCCAGCACTTCACCCACGACGGTGGAAACCAAGGTTTCATGAGCCTGCCCCGATGAAGAGGTGCCCATTAAAGCGGTGATGCTGCCAGACAGATCAATGCGAATCAAGCACGAGTCCATCCAAGTGGTGGTGGTGCTTTTAGGACTAAACAGGGGTTCAAATGAGGGATTGCCTCCTGACGGTTCCAGGCAGGTGGATACGCCAATTCCCGCCAACATGCCAACGCTTCGCAAACGATCCCGCTCCGCAACCAAAGCACTAAGCGGCGCTGCATTTAAGGCTTTGGTCAAGACCGCTTCATAATCCCCAGAGTCGTAGCTGGTCCCGCTAGGAATTAAATACGGGAACTCGTCTTTTCCGATTAAGTTCTTATTCCTCAATACAATCCGATCGACCTTTAAAAATCGGGCGATTTGATCAACCCCCGTTTCAATCGCGTAATTCGTAGGAGACTGACCAAAACCCCGAACCGCTTCTTGCGGCGTTTTATTGGTCATGACCGCTATTGCCTCATACTCGACACTCTGTATTCGATAGGGTCCGACAATCGCTCCGATGGGTTTACCGAGCTGCAACGGTGCGCGCCCTGAATGTGCGCCTATATCATCCAAGGCCCGCATTCGCATCGAACGAATAATGCCGTCGCTGCTAAACCCCATCGAGACATCAAAAATACGGTCCGGTCCCTGCATATCACCGCCACGCATATTTTCCAGCCTGTCTTCTACAAATCGCACTGGGCGGTTTAGCTTCCGAGATAAATAAGCGACCAGTATGGAATGCTTAAGGCCGCGTTTAACTCCGTAACTTCCCCCAACATCCACATCGAAGTGAACCCGAACCGCATTGCCATCCAAGCGCAAGGCTTTGGCAAGTTGGTCTGGAAACTTGGGCATTTGAATGGAGGCCCAAACATCCATGATTTGAGTAGCATCACTCCAGTTGCAGGCAACGGCAAACGTTTCTATCGGGACGGTGGAGCTTCTCGACCATCGAACACGATACGAAATCGTATGGTCGCACTCTGAAAAATGCCGGTCAACCTCACCCCAGGTAAATTTTCGTTTATAAATCACGTTTGAACCACGAGTTTCATGCACTAAAGGCGAGCCGGCTTGAGCGGCCAGCTCAGGATCAACAACGTGGTCTAAAACTTCGTACTCAACCTCGATCAGTTCAACCGCGTCTTCAGCAAGCGCTCTAGTGTCAGCCACTACTGCTGCCACCCATTCACCCGCATACCGAGCAACATCGACTGCCAATGGGTAGCGCTTCAGCAACGGGACCTCTACACCAAGCATGATCGGATCGGTATCGGCCAATAGGTCCTTCCCGGTAACCACGGTATGAACGCCGGGCATACTTAAGGCAGCAGTGGCGTCAATGGATTGGATTTTGGCGTGGGCATATGGGCAAGCGACAATCGCGACATGCAACATGCCCCGCAAATGAATATCCGCTGCGAAATTTCCTTCGCCAACAACAAAGCGGCGATGTTCAACGGCCCGTCGGTGCTTGCCGATGTACTTAAACTTCGGATCGGGATTAGTCATGCGTCGCCATCATGCTCTGTCTCCTAAATATTTTTTTATTGAATGCGGGTACGGCAATTTGCACTCCATCGTACTGTAAATCATATTTCCAAAAACGGATGGCCCCAATACCATTGCCATTTAAACGGTGTAAAGCAGCCTATCTTGAAAACCGATCCCCTACTCGAACGACATCCTACTTGAAAGCCGTCTAATGGATTACCCCGAACCCCTCTCCTATGTAGGCTTTTTACGATAAGATTCAAGGAATAAGAAGAAGTAAAAATGGGAGACAACATCGTGCTGATTCATCGACCGATCGGTAAGGCAATTTTTTGGCGCCGAGGAACATTTCCTTATGCTGTTTTTTTGTTCCTCTTTTGCCTCTTCC
>CAIKFU010000080.1 GCA_903826775.1 uncultured beta proteobacterium
GCGTCTCGGATAAATACGGGCAAATCGATTGAAGGCGGTTGAAATCCGGATTGATAGAACATATCGCCCACGTGTCCGCGGTGAAAGGCTTTGTGGTTGCAAACGTGAATCAATACATCCCCTCTGGTCATCACTCCGGTACCGCCATCAACGAAATGGAAATGGATTGCTTCGTTCAAAAAACCTTCATTCATGGCATCGGCATAACCTATATACCAGTCATCCATATCACGCAATTTCATTGCCAGAATTTCCAAGGAATCGTGCGTTTCAGCCCTGCGAGTTTTAAACCCATGATCCATACCCAATAAATGGCCTTGCCAGATACGGTCGACAATATCGATATGGGCTAACGCAAAACCCATTCCTCCAAATGCCGCGGCACGTTTTTTGGTGAACTCTTCGGTAGGCAATTTGAATATCGCCTCCACCAACATCGTGTTTGCCCACCGGTTGTAACGGGTTAACATTCGGATATTGCGAACAGCAGACATGTTGACTTACCTTTTGCAAAGAATCGACTGACAATCTAACCAACAGGGTCCTGTTGGGCCTCCACCCGAAATACCCAAGTGGCCATCAAAATGCATGCCAACAAGGCGCAGCTACCGGAAAATAAAAACGCATACATCGGCGCAATCGATTCATAGATCCAACCAAAAATAAAGGAGGCTGGAAAGAGTACCAACCCCGTAATTAAATTGAACCAACCAAAGGCCGTTCCAGCCAAGCCTTTAGGGGCCATATCGGCAACCAGCGCTTTTTCCACCCCTTCCGTTGCCGCTTTAAACAAACCATAAAGAACAAATAATCCACATACTTCATAGATGGATATACCGGGTAAGCCCATTGCAATATAAAAGAATGCAAAGGCTATCCAAGCAATCAAAATAAACCGTTTTCGACCAAAGGTATCGGACAGTGCCGATAACGGCGTGCCAAATACCGTTGTAATCAATGAGATCCCCGCCCACAACAACGGTATTTGCGCCTGAGGAACTCCGATCTCTCTAGCACGCAGCAATAAAAACATATCGGAGGAATTGCCTAAAGCAAAGATTCCCGCTACCAAAAGGTAGCGTTTGAATTGGCTTGGCATTCCCTCCATCGACCAACTGAATTTACTGGCTATTGGCAGGGATTCCCGATGAGGCTCTTGAATGCATAAAGCCAACCCGATGGTAATTACGGCAGGAACAATGGCCCATAAAAATATCTCCTTTAGTGGCACGCCCAATGACAAAAACATGGCCGCCAGTAGCGGGCCGATGACGGCGCCCGCATTATCCATCGAGCGATGCAATCCGTAAGTAACGCCCCGTTGATTTTCGTTTACGCTTTCGGCCAATAGGGCATCGCGCGGAGAACTTCTAAGCCCTTTGCCCATACGATCGGTAAATCGAATTGCCAAAACCCAAAGCCATGAATTGGCAATGGCAATCAATGGTCTACCAATCCCGGCAAGCGTATAGCCCAGCACAATCCAAGGCTTCGATTTTTTGGTTCGATCAACAATCACGCCTGAAACCAGTTTGAATATGCTAGAAGTGGCCTCTGCTATCCCTTCGATCACTCCTAAGGCTTTGGGGCCAGCCATGAGCACCGATGCCAAGTAAAGCGGCATCAGCGGATACAGCATTTCACTTGCCGAATCATTGACTAGGCTAATTAGCCCAATGAGCCAAACCGTTCTAGGCAATGCAAGGATGGTTTTAAACATAATAGGGCCAATGTAGCATCATCATTGCTCATTGCAAGAAATCGCTACGATGCGCCTTGCCAAGGGTTAAATTTTTCAACCATTTTGATCAGCGCATAAACGGCTTGATTGGATGGAGTGGGAATACGATGCTCCATCCCCTTGCTCACGATAAAGCCGTTCAAGTAATCAATCTCGGTATGTTTATGGCGGACAAGATCCTGACCGGTTGAGGATTTTTGGGTTGCCATGGTTTGGGCAATCAATTCATTCGCCTTCGTCGCCTCCGCAACACTTATGTCCACCCCTTCCTTTTTAGCAATGCTGAGGCATTCACTGGTAATGCCCTCGATCAATTGATTCACCTGGGGTACCTGTACCATCTTTGCATATTCAATTTGCCCAATCGCTGAAATGGCGTTATAGGCGCAATTGACCAGAAATTTGAGCCACAAATCCTTTTGGATATTTCGGGAAACAACGCAATGGACTCCCGAGTTGTTAAATAGGTTACCGATGCCCTGCAAATTGTTTTCATCGATTGGCGATAGGTCGCCATACTGCCCAATGTGCAACTCCCCTCTTCCGTGATGCTTGAGCGTTCGCTCATCGCCCATTCCCGCGGCGACATAGACGACTGCCGGATAAACTGGATTGGAAATCAACCTTGAAATGCTGGGCACGTTTCCCACCCCATTTTGCAGGCTCAAGAAAATGGTTTTACCAGCAATAAACGGCGCAATTTCTTGAATGGTTTTTTCCGTATCGTAGGACTTGACGCTCAATAAGATCAAATCCGCATCGCCCAACAGAGCAGCATCGGAGGATGCGTTTAATGTCACGTGCTCTTGGAATGACTGACAGTCCATCTGTAGCCCATATTGATTAATTGCTTTGACGCGCTTGGGCCTGGCAATCAAGGTGACATCGCAACCGGCGCGCGCAAGCATACCCCCAAAATAGCAGCCCACTGCACCAGCCCCTAGAACATAGATTTTTTGCTTACTCATCTGAATCGTCGCGGTGATGGTCATGCTTTCTCCAATATAGGTAGCATGTTACCTTCATACTCTACCCAACCGTTTCCGTGGGATGGTGTGCCGGCCCATCCCCATGCCATCCTGAACTTTTAGTAAAATCCTTAACGCTAAACAGAAAATCCGAATATCATTTCGCAAAGACATCGCGACGAAAATTAGGGTAATCCTTTAAATGCTTCAGCCCATAGACCAGATTCAAGCCATCATCGGCGCCGATTTCGGCGGGGGATTCTTTGGCGGCAGCGTTTCCGTCGATCTAAAACCCTACGTCATTGTCATTGCGCCCAAAGGGCCGGGAGAACGCGTGGATTTGCCTTTGGTAAATCACCCCAGCAATCAAGCCATTGCCCTTTCCCCTACCGACGGACTGAGCAATACCCAAGCATTGGCAACGTCTGGCAGCCAACTGAGCCAATGGGCTCTAGACTTACATATTGGTGGATTTAGCGATTGGTATTTGCCTAGCATTGCCGAACTGCGCATTCTTTGCGCCAATATCGATGCGCTCAATTACCTGATGCTAACCCCCATTTTGGATCCCTCCAAAGCCAAGGATGCGGGACCGCTTTATCACGAGTTCGAGAATCTATTGTTTCCCGACCTTAAGCCGGAGATTTGCAAAATAAATGCCCAACTGTTTCAAAGCGGTGGATCCGAAGCATTTGCAACATCCAGCTATTGGAGTTCAACCCTGACCAAGGAGGGATTGGTTGCCATCGAA
>CAIKFU010000081.1 GCA_903826775.1 uncultured beta proteobacterium
CAATAAATCCGGCACTCGCCGAGAAGAACTCTTGGTTAAAGCTGAAAATTTACAAAAAATCTGGGTACTACGTAAATTATTAGCAGATATGGACGACATAGAGGCAATGAACTTTATAGTGGATAAGCTCAAGTCAACGAAAAACAACAGTGAATTCTTTGACTTAATGCGAAGAGGCGGCTAAATTCCTTGCGTTTTTAGCCAGAACTGAGCCTTCTATGTGATTTTATGGCATAATTTCGCCTTTAAAGCTTTTAGGACCACCTGGGAAAGTATTTCAATAATTTGATTGAAACGGCTACCTACTCAAAGGATTAGATATGAAACTTGGCATTCACCCCGATTACCGCGAAATCGTCTTTGTTGACGTTTCCAACAACTTCAGTTTTAAAACCCGCTCCACAATGGCAACTAAAGAAACCATTAAATGGGAAGATGGGAATGAGTATCCATTAGCAAAAATTGAAACATCCTCAGAATCACACCCCTTTTATACCGGCACCCAAAAAATTATGGACACTGCTGGTCGGGTTGAGAAATTCCGCCAGAAATTTGGTAGCAAAGCAGTGGCAAAAGCAACCGGTGATGGCGCCGCCAAAACAGCTGAAAAAAAGGCTGCTGCGGCTGAAATAAAAGCAACAGAAAAATCTGCCTCGAAGAAATCTGGCGCTAAGAAAGCATAATTTAAGCGGGGTTAGGAATATAACATCCCCGTTCTATAAAAAAGGCAGCCAAAGCTGCCTTTTTTATTTCCAAGGAAACAATGCATTCGATTCGGTCCTTTTCTCATGGTTAAACTCACAGCAGCAGCTACTGCCGCTATACCGCGCACAATCATTTTTGCGTTAACGCTTGTATATGGTTTAGCAGGTCTTTTTCAACGAGACCCATGGAAAAATGAAGATGCCATTGGTTTTGGCGTGATGTGGAACATGCATCATGGCAATATCCAAGACTGGTTAATTCCCCACCTCAGCGGGAGAAGTCTTTCTCTTGGCGCCCCATTGCCATATTGGCTTGGTACGATTTCCATGGAATTATTTGGACAACTAATTGGTCTTGCTAACGCCGCCAGACTATATTCGGCATTCTGTTTCTTTACAGCCGCGTTAGCAATTTGGTACGCCACCTATTTACTTGGAAGGCGAAATGAGGTTCAACCTATGGCGCTTGCATTAGGCGGACAACCAAAGTCTAAAAACTATGGAATGACCTTAGCCGATGGAGCACTTCTCATTTTTTTGGCATGCGTTGGTTTAGCTCAACATGCCCATGAAACTACGCCAATGATGGCGCAGCTAATGGGCATAAGTATATTGCTCTACGGGATAGTTAGAGGCTTAGATAGACCAAGGCAAGGCGGTTTATGGGCTGGCCTGGGAATTGCAATTCTCTTGCTATCCAGCAATCTCATACTCAGCTTATTGCTAATACTAAGCACTGCGCTTTGCGGTACCCTTTGCAAAATAAAATTGCGGATACATTGGTTATTCGGCAGTATTAGCTTTACATGTCTTGGCTTTGTCATTTGGCCACTGCTTTGGTATTGCTTTAATTTGAATCAGGATGTTCGCAATTCCGCGATCGAGTCTTGGATTAATTGGCCGACAATGCAAGCCATTCCATCAATCCACTCACTCAGCTTTTTAAGTGTTAATTTTTGGCTCTATGCTTGGCCTGTTTGGCCGCTTGCTGCTATATCTTTACTGCACTGGGTAAGACAAAAGCAATCTGGATTATGGAGAGCGCCTCATCTATTAATTCCTTTAAGTCTATTTTTGGGTGGATTGTTATACACAATATTTAGGAGTCAGGCAAACGAACATGACCTTGTTATATTAATTCCACCACTCTCAATTCTCGCAGCCTTCAGCCTTCCTGTTTTGAAACGTGGATTAATAAGTTTCATTGATTGGCTTGCCATGTTCAGCTTTACCGCTATTGGCTTATGTATTTGGATAATATGGCTGGCAAAAATTACGGGATTCCCCGAGAGTACCGCAAACAATGTGGCGCGATACTTGCCAGGTTTTCAAGGGCAATTTAACTGGGTCACCTTTATTGTTGCGATCATTATCACTGGACTATGGGGATCTGTGGTCCGCTGGAGAACATCGCGTGCACCAAAAGAAATTTGGCGTTGTTTAATTATTTCTGCCTCAGGCACAACTTTAATGTGGGTTCTTTTAATGACCTTATGGCTACCTACTATTAATTACGCAAAGACCTACCGCTTTGTTGCTGAACGCCTAGAAAAAGCAACTCCAAAAAATAATAATGCATGCATCGACACAAGCAACTTGGGTTTAGCTCAACTTGCCTCGTTTGACTATTTCACCTCATTACCATTAAGGGATGATCCAAGCTGCCCTCTTATGCTTACGCATAGCCAATCAGAAGCAAGAGTATACGCAGACCTAAACAAGAAAAAAGTGTCTCTTCTATGGGAAGATAGACGCGCATCAGACAGAGATGAACGCTTAAGGTTGTATCAAGTTTCTCCTGAGTAGTTTGTGATTCATTTCAAGCCATCCCGCCTTCGCGAAGACATTCCCTCAATACTAAAATTGGCTGGTCCCATACTAATTGGGCAGTTGGCTGTTATTACTTTTGGAGTCCTTGATACGGCAATGACTGCGCGCTACTCGGCGATCGATCTTGCAGCCCTTGCTATAGCTTCTGCAATTTTTATTAGCATCTACGTTGGTTTGACAGGAGTAATTTCTGCACTAGCACCAATTGCTGGCCAACTTTTTGGTGCAGGCCGTCATGCTGACATTGGTGAAGAAGTTCGGCAAGCCATATGGCTAGCGCTATTGTTAACAATACTAGGCTGCCTAATTTTGTTAAATGCTGATTTCTTGCTTAAGATTTCTCAAATAGACTCTGAAATAGAAAATAAAGCAAAACTCTACCTCAGCATTCTAGCGATTGGTCTCCCTGCAAGTATGGGCATGCGAGTTCTAATGGCGCTTCACAATGCCATCTCTAGGCCTACGGTGATAACAGCGATTCAATTAATCGGCCTAACAGCAAAATTTCCCTTGAATTTATTTTTTATATTTGGAGGGTTTGGATTCGATGGACTTGGAGGGCCCGGATGCGCAATCGCCACGGTGATTATTAATTGGTTATGGCTAATTATCACACTGACTTTTATTTTTATTAATCGCTCTTATAAG
>CAIKFU010000082.1 GCA_903826775.1 uncultured beta proteobacterium
GGGTATTTGTTTCGCGCGGGATAGATGTCAATTGAAATCTTAAAAGGGCATAGGCATAAAATAAGAAATCCAGCCGCAGCTGGATTTCTTATTTCCGATAACTCAGGTAAACCGATGCTTAATCTGCATATGCTCCTGCTTTGCGGATTACTGGTCCCCACTTATTAATTTCAGCTTCTAGGTGATCCTTCAGTCCGTTGGGTGTTACCTTGCTCATTGGGACAACCTCGATGTTGGATTCTGCTAAACGGGCCTTTACTTCAGGATTATTCAATGCGGCCTTAAGTGCTTTGTTAACTTTGTCCAATACGGCTGGAGGAGTGCCTTTTGGGGCATACATGCCATGCCAAACTTTTACATCAAACCCTTTAAGTCCTTGTTCGTCCAATGTGGGGATATTGGGAAGCGCGGAAAGGCGGTTGGGTGTGGTAACTCCATAAGTCTTTACAAGGTTATCCTTGATGTAGGGAACGGTTTGCGTGGTTTGGTCGCAAAGCAGGTCAACCTGACCGCCTAGTAAATCGGTCAGCGCAGGGCCAGTTCCCTTGTATGGAACGGTTGTCAGTTCAACTCCTTCACGACTCATGAACAAGAGACCGCAAAGTTGGGATACCGCGCCAGGACCGGCGTTAGCCAATGTCACCTTTTCCTTGTTAACTTTAATATAGGCTTCAAGTTCTTTAAAATTGTTTGCGGGAAAATTTTTACGTCCCAGCAACACCATCGGAACATCAACAACCTGACCGATGTATTCAAAATCCTTCATTGGATCAAAGGCCAATTTTTTATAGAGTGCTGGTGCAGTAGACATTCCCATGTGGTGAATAAAGAGCATGTAGCCGTCTGGATTGGCACGAGCGACTCGGGTCGCAGCAATAGTGCCGCCGGCGCCAACGGTGTTTTCAACAATAATTGTTTGACCCAATTCCTTGCCCATGGGGACGGCAATTAAACGGGCTACCGCATCGGTTGGGCCTCCAGCCGCAAAAGGCACGACCAGGGTAATCGGTTTGTTCGGGTAGGGGTCCGCTGCATAAATGGATCCGGTTGCAAAAAAGGTACAAAGCCCAGCGAGAATGGCGGTCTTCAGTTTCATGGATATCTCCGTTTTTATTTCTGATTTGCTGCGAGTACTGATTTTGCCATTTATTACCGGTTTAAGGTCATTGGTGTTTACCAGAAAGGGCCAGCGTTCTTTGCGCCAACAGAACCACCGGGTGATCAATCATTCGACCATCCAATTTAACTGCTCCGCCTTTTGATGTTTTATCGGCTTCTACCACCCTTTTTGCCCAGTCTATTTCTTCGTCTGTTGGCATAAAAGCGGTTTTTACGATGGCAACTTGCGTTGGGTGGATACACAGTTTTCCGCCAAAACCCATTCTTTTTGCCCTATTGGCGTCATCGGTTATGCGGGCGATATCAATTGTCGATGGTGTAACACCATCAATTGGCGGCGCAATTTGCGCCAGCCTTGATGCCAGTACGATTTGGTAGCGGGCGGTTTGCAATTCCGTTTCCTGAGGATCGCAAATCATTCCTAAATCTGCTTGCAAATCAAGGTTTCCCAATGCAAGACGAAGTACTTGTTCGGAATTGGCGATGCCTTTTAGATTGTCTAAGCCGATCGCCGTCTCGATCATCGGAATCAGTGCCGTGTTCTGCAGAATCAGTGCCGCACCATTAATCTGGTCAAGGGATTCGCTTTTGGGAATGAGTAGGCAGGCGATGTTGAGTTCTTGCGCCAAAATCAGATCGGCTGAATAGAATTTACTGCCTGGGGAATTTGAACGAATCACAAGGCGTTTTTTTTGCTCATCAGAAAAGTTACTCCAGGCAGTGCGAATGGCATCGCGTGCTTTGATTTTATCTTCCTCGGGTACAGCATCCTCCAGATCCAGAACGACACCATCGGCTCCGGAATCAAGAGCTTTTGTGAAGCGATCCGGTCTGGTACCGGGTACAAACAGAAAATTGCTACTAAAGCCTAAAGGGGTATCAAGGGGATTCATTTTGCCTGCTTATTGTTTTTGGGGAAGTAAAAAACCGATTTTCGTCGCCGAGCGAATATTCCACAGACTCTCAATGGATGCGTGCATTTCGGCTTCGCTTGCTCCGCCACTAAATTTAGCAAGGCGCATGGCTTTATCGGAAATTTCTGTCCGGCTCAGCGTGTTGCCAGGATCCCCTTTGGGGTCGTCAACACGACCATTGAGGATCCGACCGTCCTTCAAGAAAACCTTTACCTTACCAATCCAGCGTTGTGGGTAAGCTTGATCCACTTCGGCATCCAATGTCATGCTAACGCGATCACGAAACTCGCAAATGGCATCATCATGAAAATGGTCGGCAAACTCTTGCAGTCCTGCATATTGGTAATGCGCTACAAGGGCTAGTACGGTACCCATAGAGAACTTCGATTGGTGAATTGTCCTTGGATCGGTAACCGGTCCAAGGACATCAATTGCTCCTTGATGGACCAGAGTTTCCACTTGCTTAATGTCGTCTGGTTTCACAGAGTGAGTCTGCATTACTTGCAGCAAGGCATCAGCAGCGGGGTGGGTATGGCGGCAAGAAGCGTGGTACTTAAAGCTGGTTTCCGCTGTTGTCCAGCGGCTTCCAAGCCGATCTACCAATTTATTAACATCGGAATCGCTGGACATCCCTGCGGCAAGACCTTGCTTTCCTTCCAGAATATGATGTGCCCCGGTAAATCCGGATTGCGCTAGGTATGCAGACATGAGTCCGGTGGAGGCGGCATGTGCCGTATGCAGTTGTTTTGAATCTGCGGCATCGCGCAAGAATTCCCAAAGTCCGGCCGATTGAGTACCGGCAGAGCCAAACGCATGCAACATTTTTTCTGGGTCAATCTTCAGTAATCGTCCAACACTGGCCGCGGCCGCGATGGTCCCAGCAGTTCCGGTGGTATGAAATACCTTGTAGTGTGAGCGCCCAAGAAATTCCCCAACCCGAATCCCCACTTCATATCCGGCAACTACGGCCTCCAAAAATTCCTCTCCAGAACTCCCAATTGCTTGCGCGCAAGCTAAAGCAGGAGGAAAAATTACCGTAGCCGGATGGAACACGGATCCGTTATGAACGTCGTCTTGCTCTGCAACATGCGAGGCGGCGGCGTTTGCCATTGCAGCCAAGAAGGGGCTTGAGCGGGTTCTGGTAATAAGCATTTCGGATGGGCCTACCGAGTTTGGCCCAAACCCGCCCATTTGTTCTGCAAATCGGTTGATGGTCTCAACCGGTTTTGATCCTTTTCCGGCAACAGCAGAACCAAACCAGTCCACTAACAGGTCTTCAGTGCGACTGATTACTGCATTCGGGATGTCCTTGATTTGCAAGTTGGCTGCAAAAGTCGCCAACTCTTGGGAGAAATGTCGCGCGGACATATTTAAATTAAGACGGCAGTTGCTTGCATCGTTAACCAGCCCTCATGATCTTCGGACCATACTTTGATGGTCTTCCCGCTTGGGTCGGCTTCAAGATCGGGGATTGCGCTGACCGTAAAGGGGTTGATGTCAAACGTGGGCCGTATTGCTCTAAATTCAAACCGCTTCAGTTTGGATTCCGGGATGCTTTGACGTATAAGGTCTACCAATAAAGTCGCGATCAATGGTCCGTGAACGATTAAGCCCGGATAGCCCTCGACTTCAGTAACGTATTTTCGGTCGTAGTGAATGCGATGACCATTAAAGGTTAAAGCTGAGTAGCGAAACAAAAGCACGTCATCTGGAGTGATGGTTTTGGTCCATTTGGCTTCTAGCGGCGCTGCCGTAGGGGCAACCGGTTTGTCATCCGATCCGGGGGCGTCCCTATAAACAATATCGTGCTCCTCGACCAATGCAAGGCCGGATTGATTAAAAATTTCATGGTGAACCAGGACAAAAATGAGATCACCGCTTCGGCCGGATTTGTGTGTCACCGATTCAATTTTCGAGACCCTTTCAATCGAATCTCCCAAAACCATCGGTTTGATCCACTCCAAGCGGCTACCAGCCCACATCCGGCGAGGAAGGGGTACCGGGGGTAAAAATCCACCCCGTTTTGGATGGCCATCCGGCCCTATTTCCGATTGGCGTGCATGAGGCAGAAAATAAAGCCAATGCCACAGTTCTGGCAAGAAGCTGCCAGAACTTGGAACTGGGTCAGGGCGGTCTAGGGTGGCCGAAAGAGCCTTCATGGGGGCCGCCGTAATGACGTCTTTCAGGGATTCGGTTTTGCCGACCCACTCTTGCAATGTTTGGATGGTTTTAGGTTCGATTCGCATAAACCCTATTATGCCAACCTCAAGTTGGCTTAGTGGCCGATTATGGGAAGAAATTTACTGGCAAGATTGAGTGTTAGTCCGGCAAGTGCGGAACAGGCAATAACCGCCATCACGCTTTTTTGGTATTTAAAGAGTGCAAGGGCGGCTGCAATGCAAATTAGCAAGGAAGACCAAGAGATGGTTCCCGAAACCCCGTTAGGCAAAAACACATGGTAGGCAAAAAACAACCCAAGGTTTGCAATAACACCCACGATCGCTGCAGTGATTGCGGTTAACGGTGCAGTAAAGTTCAGCTTGCCGTGAGTGGACTCAATAATCGGACCGCCAATGAGGATGAATAAAAAGGAAGGCAAGAACGTAAACCACGTTGCGACACAAGCCCCTAGGGCGCCAAACCAAAACGTATGCTCGTTCCCAATTGAGTTCTGTATGGATCCAGCAAGGTAGCCCACGAATGCAACTACCATGATTAGCGGACCAGGAGTTGTTTCTCCAAGCGCGAGCCCATCAATCATCTGACCGGCAGAAAGCCAATGAAAGTGATCCACTGCACCTTGGTAAACATAAGGCAGAACAGCGTAGGCGCCGCCAAAAGTCAACAAGGCGGCTTTGGTAAAAAACCAGGCCAGTTGTGGATAAAGCGACTTCCAGCCAAATAGGGCTGTGAGAATTCCGATCGGTACAAGCCAGAGGAGGCTTACGATCAGTCCTTGACGGATCAACTTCTTGCGGTCGTAGCGCGCATGTTCTGGTGTTGGTGTTTGGTCGTCAATTAACGCTTTGCCATATTGGCGGTCAGCATTTGCGCTATGAGTGCTGCTATTGCTAAAAAAATCCGGATATTTTTTCCCTCCCCAGGCACCTACCAGTGCTGAGCAAATAATAATGATGGGAAAGGAGACGTTGAGGATAAAAATTGCCAGGAACGAAGCGAAAGAGATGTACCAAAGTACCTTATTCTTGATGGCACGCTTTCCTATTCTCATTGCGGCATGCAGGACAACCGCCGTAATAGCCGGCTTAATTCCAAAAAAAATCGCAGCGATCCATGAAATCTGACCAAAGGTAAGGTAGATCCAAGACAGCCCAATTAGGATCAGTAGTGAGGGAAGGATGAATAGGGTGCCGGCAAGAATGCCGCCAAGACTGCGATGCATTAGCCAGCCGATGTAGGTAACCAATTGTTGGGCTTCTGGACCGGGCAGGAGCATGCAGTAGTTCAGGGCATGCAAAAAGCGCCGTTCCGATATCCATCGGCGCTTTTCAACCAACTCTTCATGAAGTACGGCAATTTGCCCTGCGGGGCCGCCAAAACTAATAAAACCCAGCTTTGCCCAAAATCGCAGGGCTTCCTTTAGGCTTACTGGGTCTGGAGGCGAAGTTGGCTCGCCACTCAAAGTTAATTCATGCCTACTGCAACTTGACTGAAGCCATTGTCGACATACATTATTTCCGCAGTGATGGCGCTGGCTAGGTCTGAAAGCAGGAAGGAGGCAGCGTTTCCAACTTCTTCAATGGTGACGTTCCGACGCAGTGGAGCCGCTTTTTCAAACCCACTGAGCAATTTACTGAAATCCTTGATCCCAGAAGCTGCCAGTGTTTTTATGGGGCCGGCAGAGATGCCGTTTACACGAATTCCTTTGGGGCCTAATGAAGCTGCCAGGTAACGAACCGAAGATTCCAGCGATGCTTTTGCTAGACCCATTGTGTTGTAGTGAGGCACCGTACGCATGGCTCCCAAATAGGTGAGCGTTAGCAATGACGCGTTGTCACGCAACATGGGAAGAGCCTCTTTAGCCATGGCCGGGAAGCTATAGGCAGAAATATCGTGAGCAATTTTGAAGGCCTCACGCGTAAACCCATCCAAGAAGTCGCCAGCAATGGCTTCTCTAGGGGCAAATCCTATGGCGTGAACAAAGCCGTCAAATTGAGGCCACGTTTTTGCCAGATCTGAAAATAATGCGGAGATTTGTTCGTCGCTACCCACATCGCAGTCAAAAATGAGTTCGCTATCAAATTCCTTGGCGAACTCAACAGATCGATCTTTGAACCTTTCCCCCACGTATGTAAAGGCCAATTCAGCCCCTTCGCGATGGCATGCTTTGGCAATGCCATAGGCGATTGAGCGGTTTGAAAGTAGACCGGTAATTAAAATTCGTTTGCCGGCGAGAAAGCCCATGATGTGTCCTTTGCTTCAAATTTGGTTTTGCTATCTACAATTGTTGCATATATGACCCGTTTACATTTCCACTTCCGTATTTTTGTGCCCCTGTTCGGAGCCCTTTTTGCCTGTTTATTGAATTTCCCAGCTCAGGCGAGCCAAGGAATTGCGCAATATGGTAAACCGAAATACGCAAATGGCTTCGGGTATTTCGATTTTGTGAACCCTGCTGCACTCAAGGGCGGAACACTGGTTTTGCCCAATCCCGATCGGCGAACGAGTTTTGATAAATTTAATCCATTTACTTTACGCGGGGTCACCGCCCCCGGCGTCTCGCAGCTCATGTTTGAGTCGTTGGCCGTAGGAAGTGCGGACGAGGTTTCAAGTGCTTACGGTTTGATCGCTGAAGATATTCAGGTCGCCCCTGACAAAATGTCGGTTATTTTTCGTATTCGTCCTCAAGCCCGCTTTTCCGATGGTAGTCCGGTTTTGGCTGCTGACGTGAAGCACAGTTTTGATACCTTGATGAGTTCTTTGTCTAATCCACAGTTTCGAACTGTCTATGCCGATGTAAAGCAGGCCGTTGTTCTTTCTGAGCGTGTTGTGCGGTTTGATTTTAAGAATCGCAATACTGAGCTTCCGGTGATGGTAGGAAGCTTGCCCATATTTTCCCGATATTGGGGCAAGAAAGGAGACGGTTCAATAACGCCATTCGATAAGTTGACTTTTGAACACCCATTGGGAAGTGGGCCATATCAGATTGAGTCGTACAAGGCCGGGAAGACCATGATTTTTAAACGCAACCCGGATTACTGGGCGGACAAAGCTGGCGTAGATGGCAAAACCTTGAATGTGCGTGTAGGTTTTTTTAATTTTGATCGGGTGGTTTATAAGTTGTACAGCGACGATGCTGTGCGCCTAGAGGCTTTTAAGGCTGGCGAGTTTGATGCGTTGGTTGAATATCGCGCCAAGAACTGGGCCAAGAGCTATGTTGGACCCCGTTTTAACGATGGCACCCTTTTAAAGAAAGCATTCTTGAATCATAACGGGGCAGGTATGCAGGGTTTCGCAATGAATTTACGCAGGCCTTTGTTTCAGGATGTTCGGGTGCGTCAGGCATTGGGATACGCGCTTGACTTTGAATGGTTGAATCGCCAATTGTTCTTTAACCAATACAGTCGTATAGACAGTTATTTCACCAACAGCGATTTGAGTGCCAATTTTGATGGGGAGCGCAAGCCAACCAATGCAGAAATCAGATTGCTCAAACCCCTAAAGACCAAGTATCCGCAGTGGGTTCCGGATGCCGTATTCGGTCCGATGCCAGCAGCTCCTTCGACGACGCCACCGGACAGCTTGCGTCAAAATTTGCGGAAGGCGCGAGATCTGCTTGCTCAGGCTGGTTGGACTTATCGAGAGGGCGCTTTGCGAAATGCCAAGGGAGAACCGTTTCGATTTGAAATGGTAGAGGATGGACCTTTTTTCTTAAGGGTTCTATCAGCCTATATTCGCAATTTAGAAAAACTTGGTATACAAGTAGATATTCGTACAAGCGATTTTGCCTTGCATCAGAAGCGGATGGATGAGTATGACTTTGATATGACGACGATTCGATTTCCGGATTCCCAAAGCCCTGGGAATGAATTATGGGACCGTTTTGGTAGTCAGGCTGCGCTGGAAAAAGGTTCGGATAATGTCATCGGTGTGAGGTCTCCAGCAGTGGATGAATTAATTGATTACATAGTCAAAGCAGAAACGCGGGAAGAAATACAGGCATCAGCACGAGCATTGGATCGGGTTTTATGGAACAGTTATTTTGTGATTCCTCAATGGTATAACCCAACGCATCGCGTAGCATACCGAAAAGAAATGCATTATCCAGATCCGCCGTTGTATTACACAGCCGAGTCGTGGATCCTAATGAACTGGTGGAAGGTTGAGGAGAAATAATGCAAGGGAAGATGTGGTCGTACATCCTCAAGCGGGTTTTGCTCATGATTCCTACCTTATTGGGGGTATTGACATTGACTTTCGCTGTCGTCCAATTTGTACCGGGGGGGCCAGTTGAGCAGCTGATGTTGGAGTTGAAAGGCAAAGGCGATGCGGGCATCAGCGGGTCAGAGTCCTCTGGAAGTGGAAGCACCTATCGAGGGCGACAGGGGATAGATGCGGAACGCTTAGCAGAGGTAAAAGCACTTTATGGTTTTGATAAACCTCCAGTGGAGCGCTATTTTTTAATGCTTAAACGGTTTGCCCAATTTGACTTGGGCGAGAGTTACTACCAGCATCAAAGCGTCTGGAGTTTGGTGGTCTCAAAACTGCCCGTATCGATTAGCATCGGTTTGTGGACCTTCTTCTTAACCTATCTGGTTTCAATTCCATTGGGAATTGCAAAGGCAGTAAGGGATGGCAGTCGATTTGATACGGTTACCAGCACAATGATTTTAGTGGGGTATGCCATCCCCGGTTTTGTATTGGGCGTTTTGTTGCTTGTTTTGTTTGGTGGAGGGAGTTTTTTGCAAATCTTTCCCTTGCGCGGTTTGACGTCAGATAATTGGGCGGAACTCAGCGTGGCGGGGAAGGTGCTTGATTATTTATGGCATTTGGTTCTGCCTATTACCGCATCGGTGTTGGGTAGTTTTGCAGTTATTACGATGCTAACTAAAAACTCTTTTCTAGAGGAAATTCGTAAGCAGTATGTTTTGACTGCTCGGGCCAAGGGGCTTAATGAAAGACAGGTGCTCTGGAAGCACATATTTCGAAATGCCCTTTTGCCGTTGGTCACTGGGTTTCCTGCGGCATTTATCGGTGCGTTTTTTACAGGATCGTTATTGATTGAGACTCTGTTTTCCCTTGACGGTTTGGGTTTGCTCTCCTATGAATCGGTTATGCGTCGAGATTACCCGGTGGTATTTGGCACCTTGTATTTGTTTACCCTTATTGGACTACTAACCAAGCTTGTTTCCGATCTTTGTTATGTCATGGTGGATCCTCGAATTCAGTTTGGCGCTGGAGGAGGCTCGTGAATCGCTGGCGTCGTTTTAAATCCAATCGGGTGGGTTTTGCGAGCTTATGGATTTTTGTATTCCTATTTGGTTTGAGTTTATGTGCGGAGTTAATTGCTAACGATAAGCCGTTGATCGTCCGTTATAAAAACCATTTATATTTTCCAATCCTGGAAAGTCAGCCAGAAACCGTTTTTGGTGGAGACTTTGCTACTCCCACTGACTTTCTTGACCCCGATATCCGCCGAAATATCACGACTGGTGGTAACTGGGCCGTTTATCCATTGATACCTTATAGCTATGAAACCTTGAATTATTTTTCTAGTGAGCCTAATCCCGCACCGCCTTCTTTGGATAATTGGTTGGGAACAGATGATCGGGGGCGGGATGTCCTGTCGCGCTTGATATATGGTTTTAGATTGTCAATACTGTTCGGTTTGGCCTTAACTATGGTGGGCGTGAGCGTTGGCATCATTACGGGGTCGTTAATGGGATTTTTTGGAGGCAAGTTTGATTTAATTTCTCAGCGACTTATAGAGATTTGGTCTGCAATGCCCGAATTGTATTTATTGATTATTTTTGCATCGATCTTTAATCCTAGCATCTGGCTATTAATTGTTTTATTGGCCGCTTTTGGTTGGATGGGATTGTCCGATTATGTTCGCGCAGAATTTTTTCGAAATCGATCTTTGGAGTATGTGCGGGCAGCAAGGGCGCTGGGGTTAACGAATCTGCAAATCATGAGGCGCCATATTCTTCCCAATAGCTTGACGCCCGTGATTACTTTTTTGCCCTTCAGGATGAGCGCTGCAATTCTTTCATTGACGAGTTTGGATTTTTTAGGACTGGGAGTGCCCCCAGGAACCCCTAGTTTAGGGGAGTTGCTGTCGCAGGGAAAAGGCAATCTGGATGCTTGGTGGATATCGCTTTCGACATTTGCAGTATTGGTGACCACGCTGTTGTTGTTGACGTTTATGGGCGAAGCGCTTCGTGATGCGTTTGATTCTCGTAGATCCGGATTGATGAGTGGAGGGCTCCGATGAGCGAAGCGACGGTCAAGAGCGCCTTATTGAGTTACCAGAATCTGTCCGTATCATTTGGATCAGGTCGACGCGAAAAATTTGCCGTTCGAGATTTGAATTTGGACATAGGCATTGGCGAACGGGTTGCATTGGTTGGTGAGTCGGGATCCGGGAAAACATTGACCGCCTTAGCCCCTCTTAGGCTTGAGCCCGAGGGCGCTAAGACGCAAGGACGAATCCTCTTCAGGTCGACTCGCTCTGCAGGTGAAGTGGATCTGCTCACATTATCCCCTGCGGAAATTCAAGATATTCGCGGACGTGATATTGCCATGGTGTTTCAAGAGCCAATGACAGCATTAAATCCCTTGTTTACGATCGGCAATCAAATTGTTGAGGCGGTACAAGTTCATCAACCGCTCTTAAGAAAAGACGAGTGCATAGATGCCGCTATTGCCTTGTTGCGAAAAACTGGCATACCAGATCCTGCTCAGCGATTTAAATCCTATCCGCATCAATTATCCGGAGGGCAAAGGCAACGCGCCATGATTTCAATGGCCCTCGCATGCAAACCCAGGTTATTGATTGCAGATGAACCCACTACAGCGTTGGATGTGAGTTTGCGCTTGCAGATTCTCGATTTGCTCAAAGAGTTGCAGGAGGAGGCAGTCGGCGATGGTGGTATGGGAATTTTGCTGATTACCCATGATTTAAATTTGGTCCGTCATTTTGCGCATCGAGTTGCCGTATTGAATAAAGGTAGGCTGGTTGAGGCGGGAACAACGCAGGCGATATTTCATCACCCAGAAAATAGTTATACCGAGGCTTTAGTTAATAGCCAGCCGATCCGTGATTTGATTCCGGTAATGCCATTGGCCCCGGTTTTGCTAACGACCGAAGCGCTATCGGTTTCCTATCCAGACTTGAAAAAAAGAAAGGGTCTTGGCTTTAGTCCATTGCGGCTATTTAAACCCTCTCCGCGAAGCGAGGTGTTACGTCGAGTGAGCTTTTCGTTGCGTCAAGGTCAAACAATTGGGGTGATTGGCGAATCCGGGTCAGGCAAAACGACTTTGGGTATGGCGGTTTTAGGCTTGCTAGGCGATTCCGCTGCCGAGGTGCATGGCGAGGTCGATGTGTTGGGTAATGATTGGCGCCAGTTAAAGTCTGCTGATCGTCGTGCTATGCGATCTAGTTTGCAGGTGATTTTTCAAGACCCATTTGGTTCGCTTTCCCCTCGCATGACGGTAATGCAGATTGTCGTCGAAGGGTTGGATGTCCATTTTCCAAGATTAGCTTCTGCGGAAAGGGAAAATCGTGTTTTAGATATTTTGCGTGAGGTTGGCCTGGATCGAACAGCGCTTTCTCGTTATCCCCATGAATTTTCTGGTGGGCAGCGGCAACGAATTGCAATTGCCCGAGCGCTAATTTTGCGTCCACAAATCCTCGTGTTGGATGAGCCCACCTCCGCTTTGGATGTTTCGATTCAAAAGCAAGTACTGGCCTTGTTAAGCGAACTGCAGAAAAAATACAATTTGGCGTATTTGATGATCAGTCATGATTTGGCTGTGATCAGGGCAATGTCGCATGAGGTAATGGTTTTAAAAGAAGGCAAGGTGGTGGAGTTTGGGGAAACCGAAACGCTGATCAAGCACCCTAAGCAGGCCTATACAAAGGCACTCTTCACTGCAGCTGAAATATCGTAGTTATTTTGATCCAAAATGGTGCGATGACGTCGCTATGGTTGAGATGGCTCCTGTATAAATTGAACATAGGCTTGAATTTTTTAAATTGGTGCAAGATTTTATTTTTGTTAGAATTAAGCGATGCCTTTAAACAAAGAAAAAATTCTCCTTTATAAACAAGGGGTTGTGAGTTTAATTTTGAGTTGGATCCTAGCTATATGTTGTGTAGCAGGTTTTTCTTTGCCCGTCTCCTCGGCTTATGCTGCAGATATTGCCGAAGACTCCTCAAAGGATGTGGTTGCCGATTCCAAGGAATTCACCAAAGAATCCGTTACCCAAGGGGCAAAGGCGTTTTTTGCTCGTGTAGCCGATAAATTCGTAGATTCGGTTTCTGAAAAATCGGAAGTCTTGATTAATCAAGCGATGGAGATCATTGGCGTGCGTTATCGCTGGACCGGCGATGCTCCCCAGTCTGGCTTGGATGGAAGCGGGTTTGTAGCGTATGTCTTCAAAGAGAAATTGGGGTTCTTATTGCCTCGCAAGTCTTCTCAAATGAGTCGCGTCGGAAAACCTGTTAATCGGGAGGAATTGCAACCTGGTGACTTGGTTTTCTTTAACACCATGCGATTAACTTTTTCCCATGTGGGGATTTATGTTGGGGACAACAAGTTTATCCATTCACCCTCAAAAGGCGCGAGTGTACGTGTGGACGATATGCGCAGCATCTATTGGGATAAGCGTTTTGATGGTGCCCGTCGTTTGGATGGCAGTGATTCGCTAAGCGATGCGGAGCGAAGTGAATTGCTCGATCAAGTAAAGAAAGTCAAGAGACAAGCTCGTACTTTCTAAGGCAACGGCTTTGTTACCGCACTTGGGCGTTTAGTTTCAGCAGTTCTTTAATCTGCCCTAATTTTTGTTGTGTGGCCAATTCCCCAGACAAAATCGCAGCATTTCTCGATTTAAAGTCTCCACTACTCATTTTTAATAGTTGTGGCTGAATAACAATGTCAGCGCTTTTGAGTTCGTACTGGTTAATGCTTTGCTGCATGATCGAAATGGTTTGTTGAAGGATTCCAAACGTACCGCTGGCATCCTGATGTATAGGTTCGGATGAAATGTTCACGGCGATCACGATGGTTGCGCCCATTTGCCTTGCATAACTAACCGGGACAGGGGCCACCAAGCCGCCGTCGACATATTCGTGTCCGCTAATTACGGCGGGTTGAAAGACTCCGGGGACGCTACAGGAGGCCCTAACTGCCAAACCGGTGTTGCCAGTACGAAAAAGAACCCCTTTTCCCGATTGCAGTTCTGTGGCCACGATTCCAAGCGGAATCTGCATTTGTTCGATGGTTTTGTTTTGTACTTCTCGATTAACCATGGTTTGAAGGGCATCGCCTTTGATTAGTCCGCCAAATCGGCCCATAAAAGGAAGGCCCCAGTCAGCAATGGTTGCCTCATCCAGGTTCATTGCAAGCCGATTCATCTCATTGCCCGTTAGTCCAGATGCCAACAAGGCGGCAACAACGCTGCCGGCACTGCTTCCTATCACTAAGTCTGGTCGAATTCCTTGGGCCTCGAGTGATTTAATCACTCCGATATGGGCGAATCCGCGAGCGGCACCGGCTCCAAGTACCAGTCCGATTACGGGTTTTTGGGTTGGTAGTGGGCTGCAGGCGGTTAGTCCGAGGGTTTCCAATAATGCGCCAGCCGCAATTACAGTGCCAGAAGCAAGAAATTGACGACGGCAGCCGGGTTCTACTTTCTGTTGGGATTTCATGTGGTAAACGTTCTTTTCGAACCAATCGACTTTGGGTAAGGCTTTAGAAAAAAATGGTGCATATGGCTATTGTATTGAGCCTACCTTATAATGGTTTACCGACGGATGTTGAAAAGAATGCTGAAGAGTTTATTTCAGCCCAGGCGATTCTCCCAAAAAGACTGTATGAGATTAGTTGCCTGCTGAACTAGAAAACACCCAAAACCCATTTTTGAATTGCATTTTTTGATTGCCACGCAGGATTTTTCCTGGCAACCCGACCTTTATGGATGATCACAATAAACGCGTTATTGAAACTGCTCTCCTGTGTGCTCAGGAGCCGCTTACTGTTATTGACTTGAGTCGTTTATTCGTCGATGACACTGCGGTTGCGGATATTGAAGAGGTGTTGAAGGAGCTGCAAGCTCAGTGGCACGACAAAGGGATGGAGTTGGTTCATATTGCAACCGGTTGGCGTTTTCAAAGTCGATTGTCCATGCGTGAGTATTTGGATCGCCTTACTCCGGAAAAGCCTCCCAGGTATTCCCGGGCAGTTATGGAAACGCTGGCGATTATTGCCTACCGTCAACCAGTTACCCGCGGAGAGATTGAAGAAGTTCGTGGGGTGGCAGTAAGCAGCAACGTTATGAAGCAGCTCGAAGATCGAGGCTGGGTTGAGGTGATTGGGCATAAGGAAACGTTGGGTCGCCCTGGTTTGTATGCGACAACGAAGCAATTTTTGGATGATTTGAGTTTGGCGAATTTGCAAAACCTTCCTTTGTTGGAAGATGCAGCTCCTTCGGTTGAACAAGTAGGGCAAGGTGTGATTGAGTTTGATCCCGAAAGCGCTACTGTGGAAACAGTTATTACCGTTACTGAAGAAACTACGGTTGATGTAGATGGAATTCTTGACGGACAAAATGAAATACCGACCGAGGAGTCTGAACATGCAACGGATACCGAATCGGCTCAATTTCACCCCGATATTAAGCCTGACGAACAACAAAACAATTAATGACAAGTCCTAACGAAAACAATTCAATAGACGGCCCCCAGGCTGCTACTCCAGCAACCCCGGTTGCAGCGGCTTCATCAGCTGGTGGGGGTCCGGTATCGACGATTCCTGACGGCGCTGCTGACAACTCCAAAAAGGAGGGCGGTGGAGAAAGGTCTCCTCGTCGTTTTGGAAAGCATCCGTTTAAGAAGCGTCCACACCGGGACAAACCCCGCAAGGAGGGTGATGCAGGTGCACAAGGCGCTGGAGATGGGCGCAATAATCGCAATAACCCCCGAGACCCTCAAGTAAAGCTGGAGGCTGATCCGGTACAAAGTGAAGCGTTGTTTGCATTGGTCGTCTCGGGCGAGTTTGATGCTGCCTTGGATGCCCCTGAAGTTGAGTCTGGGGTCAATGAATCTGGCGACCTGAATGGCAATGAAATTTCCCATCAAGCCGTAATTGAAAGCTCCGTTGCTCGTTCGGGTGATGATTCTGAGGACCAAGATGCTCCAACCGAAGAAGAGATGAGTGGGCTGCAGTTCTCGAATGTGGATGAACTCCCACTAAGTATGCGTGATGAAGTGTGGTCGGATCTAGATGGCTTGGATGACGATGCCGAGGACGAAGATACTGTCAAACTTCATAAAGTATTGGCGGACGTGGGGATGGGCTCTAGACGCGAAATGGAGGATTTGATTATCCAAGGACGCGTTTCAGTAAATAGCATGCCTGCACATATAGGGCAGCGTATTGGCCCAACAGACCAAGTTCGCATTAATGGTAAGCAGGTTCATCGCAAAATACAAACAAAGCCGCCACGCGTGATTCTTTACCATAAGCCGGCTGGAGAAATTGTTAGCCAGGCAGATCCTGAAGGTCGCCCAACCGTGTTTGACCGTTTGCCAAAACCAAGGCAAGGTCGCTGGATTGCTGTTGGCCGTTTGGATTTCAATACGGAAGGGTTGCTGTTGTTTACGACTTCCGGTGAATTGGCAAACCGTTTGATGCATCCACGTTATGGCGTTGAGCGTGAATATGCCGTTCGAATTTTGGGTGAGTTGAGCAATGAGCAAACTAATGAACTGAAGACTGGCATTCAATTGGATGATGGACAGGCGCGTTTTCTGCGCCTTGCCGCTGGTGGGGGTGAGGGCGCTAATCGCTGGTATCACGTTGCGCTCACCGAGGGGCGCAATCGGGAAGTCCGTCGCATGTTTGAAACAACGGGTCATACGGTTTCCAGATTGATTCGGACACGCTACGGTCTGTTTTTACTTCCTCCTCGCCTAAGGCGCGGTAAATGGGAAGAGGTGCCCACCGAAGGTATTGCTCAATTGATGAAGGCGACGGGCCTAAAGATGCCTCAGGCTCAGGAGAAAGGCCGTTCAGCCAACGGTCGTAATGATTCCAATCAGGGAAAGGGTGCTGATTTTCAGCCGGACCCTATGCAAACCTCGGTTTCCTATTGGGGGTCACGTGAAGCATTGACAATGGCCAACCAGCACAACGGATTAACCCATCAAGGGAAAACCGGAAAGCCCGGTGGCGGTTCAACCGGAGGTCGAGGCGCCTATCAAGGTCGTGGTCAAGGTGGGGGTCAAGGTGGGACCCAAGGAGCAAATTCTAGAAATAAGGGCAAAAAAGTCCATCATGGACATGCAGGTTTTGCTTCCCATAACCCGCAGTCTCCTCAAGGACCTGGTACGGGACCAAAGCGTAGCGCCCCTAAAGGACGCAAACCCTTTAACAAAGGACCTAGAAAGCCTAGAAATCCTAGCGAAAGCTTCTGATTCGTATCGTTTTTTTCTTAAATCGGCTATAATTTCACCCTTGCAGCTTATTACTGCAGGAATTTATTCGGTTTTAGGTTGTATTGAGGAGTACGCATTTCCCCGGCTGATGTTGCGATCAACGTAAGCTGGCCTGTTCTGATTTTTGAGAATATGGGCTTTGAGGCCCATTTTTTTTTGCCGATTTGGTTTAAAGGGGTGTCGTGAAGGAGCAGCAGATCATTTCTGCAGAGGTTGAGAATTTAGGCTATACGCTGGTAGATATTGAGCGTGAAGGCCGTGGATTGCTGCGCGTCACAATTGAGAATGCCGATTACGAACAACTGATTACGGTTGAAGATTGCGAAAAGGTGAGTCATCAGTTGAGTTACACCCTGCCGGTTGAAAATATTCCGTACGAGCGACTGGAAGTTTCCTCGCCCGGTTTAGATCGTCCGATTAAATCTGCTACTGATTATGTACGTTTTGCCGGTTTAGAAGTGGATTTGAAGTTGAGCGTTGCCGTATCGGGACGCAAGAATTTTCGTGGAGTTTTACAAGGATTGCTGAGTGGCGCGATGGATTCGCCGGATGCAAAATTTGGTTTGCTGTTTGAGGCTAGTGATGGTGCTAAGTCTCAATTGGAGTTTTCTTTGGCCGAGGTTGATAAAACTCGGTTGGTCCCTGTTATTGATTTCAAAGGAAGAAAGTCATGAGTCGAGAAGTTCTCATGTTGGCAGACGCCCTAGCGCGTGAAAAGAATGTGGATCGTGAAATTGTTTTCGAAGCGCTTGAAATGGCATTAGCATCTGCCACTAAGAAGCGCTATGAAGAGGATGTAGATATCCGTGTTTCCATTGACCGTGAAACTGGCGAGTACGAATCGTTTCGTCGTTGGTTGGTTGTGCCTGACGAAGCTGGCTTGCAAGAACCGGATAAGGAAATTTTGCAATTTGAAGCTCAGGAGCAGCTTTCCGATATGGAGGTTGGTGACTTTATCGAAGAGCAAATCGAGTCTTTGGCCTTTGGTCGAATTGGTGCTCAGGCCGCAAAGCAGGTTATCTTGCAGCGCATCCGTGACGCGGAACGTGAACAGATTTTGAATGATTATCTTGAGCGTGGCGAAAAGGTAATGACGGGTACAGTAAAGCGTGCCGATAAAAACGGTTTGATTATTGAGTCTGGGCGTGTAGAGGCTTTATTGCGTCGCGACCAAATGATTCCTAAGGAAAACCTTCGTTCAGGTGACCGTGTACGAGC
The DNA here is from genome assembly GCA_903826775.1 of uncultured beta proteobacterium. Taxonomy (GTDB): domain Bacteria; phylum Pseudomonadota; class Gammaproteobacteria; order Burkholderiales; family Burkholderiaceae; genus Polynucleobacter. The sequence goes on from CAIKFU010000082.1 coordinate 17,932, forward strand.
GTATATTTTAAAGGTGGATCGCGAAGCTCGCGGGCCGCAAATCGAACTATCCCGTACCTGCCCAGATTTTTTGATTAAATTGTTCGAGAACGAAGTTCCTGAAATTGAGCAAGGATTACTGGAAATTAAGGGGGCTGCCCGTGATCCCGGTATTCGAGCAAAGATTGCTGTGGTCACGTATGACAAGCGTATTGATCCGATTGGAACTTGCGTTGGGGTACGTGGAACACGTGTTACTGCGGTTAGAAATGAAGTGGCTGGCGAGGCGGTGGATATTGTTTTATGGTCGGAAGATCCTGCGCAATTTGTCATCGGCGCTTTAGCTCCTGCTCAAGTTTCATCAATCGTGGTTGATGAAGAGCGTCATGCGATGGATGTGGTGGTGGATGAGGAAAATCTGGCAATTGCCATTGGTCGTAGTGGACAGAATGTTCGCCTGGCTAGTGAGTTAACAGGTTGGCAGATTAATATCATGACCCCTGAAGAATCTGCAGAAAAAACTGAAAAAGAAACAACCGTTGTGCGTCAGTTGTTTATGGACAAGTTGGATGTGGACCAAGAAGTTGCAGATATCCTGATTGAAGAGGGGTTTAATACCCTTGAAGAGGTTGCTTACGTTCCTCTGTCGGAAATGTTGGAAATCGACTCTTTCGATGAGGATACGGTAAATGAATTAAGAACCCGTGCACGCGACTCGTTGCTGACGATGGAGTTGGCAAAAGAAGAGCGGGTTGGCGAAGTGTCTCAAGATTTACGTTCCCTTGAGGGAATGACAACGGAGTTGATTGCTAAGCTTGCTGACAATCAAGTTCATACCCGTGACGACCTTGCTGAGTTGGCTGTTGATGAGCTGATTGAGGCGACACAAATTGACGAAGAAACCGCGAAAACGCTCATCATGAAAGCGCGCGAACATTGGTTTACTTCATAAGAGGAAGTGCATGGCAACGACGACAGTAAAAGTACTCGCTCAGGAGCTTAAACGCACCTCAGCCGACCTCTTGGAGCAATTACAGGCGGCTGGAATCGCTAAGGGTTCTGAGGAAGACGGGATTACCGAAAAGGATAAGACCGCGCTGCTTGAGCATTTGCAAAAAGCGCACGGAAATGCCGATGCAGGTAATCGTAAAAAAATCACCCTGATCAAGCGCGAAAGCTCTGAGATTCGCCAAGCCGATTCGGCTGGGCGTACCAGAACCGTTCAGGTAGAGGTGCGTAAAAAACGCGTCTTGGTTAAGCGCGGCGAAGAATCCGCTTCGCCTGAAGAGCCGCCAGTTGAGCAGATCCCTCAAGTTGAAGTGACCCAGAAAAAATCCATTCTTTCTGAAGAAGAGCTTGAAAAACGCGCCGCTGAGGCAACCCGTCAAGCGGAGTTGCTGGCGCGACAAGAAGCGGAAATGAAGGCTGCAGAGGATGCTCGTCAAAAAGCGGTTGCTGCGGCTCTTGCCGCTCAAGTCCCGCAGACCAAGAAAACGCCGGCTCCGGTCGCAGACACGCCAGCCAAAATTGAAGCGGCTGCTTCTGCCGCTGCCAAAGCTACGCTGGTTAAACAAAAGAATGAAAAGGCTGCAAAAGAGCTGGCTGAAGCAAATAAAGTTCAGTTGGCTGATATCAGTAAGCGTCGCGCTGCTGCAGAGGCAGAGGCTTTAGCGATACGAGACATGATGAGTACCCCTGCCAGAGTGCTGAAGGCTCCAAGCGAGCTTGCCGCAGAAGAGGCGAAAAAAGGTACTTTGCATAAACCAGCAAAGACTGAGGGCGCTGACGATAAGAAGAAGGCCACGGTCAAGGTAGGCGGAAAACTGATTAAGTCGTCTGAGACGTCTTCTACCTGGCAAGAAGAGGGTGCTAAGCGCTCTGGTGGGTTGAAGACTCGTGGCGATACTTCCGGGGGTGTTGGTGGATGGCGATCTGGTGGTAATCGACGCAAGCAGCAACGTCAATCGGCTGACGCAAACGTGGATACCAATTTTCAGGTGCCAACGGAACCGGTCGTGCGCGATGTTCATGTGCCAGAAACAATTACTGTGGCGGAGTTGGCTCATAGCATGGCCGTTAAGAGCGCTGAAGTAATCAAATTGCTGATGGGTATGGGTCAGATGGTTACGATCAATCAGGTACTTGATCAAGATACCGCAATGATTTTGGTTGAAGAGATGGGTCATAAAGCTCATGCAGCGAAATTGGATGATCCGGATTTGGATTTGGGGACCGCAGGACACGATGCTGAATTGGTTTCGCGTCCACCAGTAGTAACGGTAATGGGTCACGTGGACCACGGTAAAACCTCTCTTTTGGATAAGATTCGCTTAACAAAAGTTGCTTCTGGTGAGGCAGGCGGGATAACTCAGCATATTGGCGCCTATCACGTTGATACTCAACGTGGAGTGATTACCTTTCTCGATACTCCGGGCCACGAAGCCTTTACTGCAATGCGTGCTCGAGGCGCTAAAGCAACGGATATTGTTATTTTGGTTGTGGCTGCGGACGATGGCGTGATGCCACAAACTAAAGAAGCGATTGCACACGCGCGAGCAGCAGGCGTGCCGATAGTTGTGGCTATCAACAAGATAGATAAGCCTGAGGCTAATCCAGATCGGGTCAAGCAGGAATTGGTTGCTGAGCAAGTAGTCCCTGAGGAATATGGCGGCGAAGTTCCGTTCATAGCCGTATCGGCAAAAAGCGGTGAAGGTATTGATTCCTTATTGGAAAACGTGCTGTTGCAGGCTGAAATTCTTGAGTTAAAGGCTCCAAAGGAGTCTCCTGCTCAAGGGCTTGTAATAGAGGCGCGCCTTGATAAAGGTAAGGGGCCGGTTGCAACGGTGCTGGTTCAGTCCGGAACGCTCCGTCGTGGTGATATGTTGTTGGCGGGCTCAGCGTTTGGTCGTGTTCGTGCGATGCTGGATGAAAATGGTAAGCCTTGTAATGAAGCCGGTCCATCAATACCAGTTGAGATTCAAGGTTTGTCAGAGGTTCCTGCAGCCGGGGAATCCATTCAGGTAGTTCCGGATGAACGCAAGGCCCGGGAGATTGCGTTGTTCCGTCAAGGAAAATTCCGTGATGTGAAGCTGGCAAAACAACAAGCCGTAAAACTTGAAACGATGCTTGAAAATATGGGTGAAGGCGCAGTTGAAGCCAAGCTTTTGCCAATCATCATTAAGGCTGATGTTCAAGGTTCTCAAGAGGCGTTATCTCAATCATTGCAAAAACTTTCTACACCTGAAGTAAAGGTGCAAATCGTTCATGCTGGCGTAGGTGGAATTACCGAGACGGATGTGAACTTGGCGGTCGCTTCGAAGGCTGTCATCATTGGATTTAACTCACGAGCCGATGCGCTTGCGCGTAAGCTCGCAGAAAATAATGGCGTCGATATTCGATATCACAATATTATTTATGATGCTGTTGATGAGGTTAAATCTGCGTTGAGCGGTATGTTGACACCAGACAAGAAGGAAGAGATTACCGGGATGGTTGAAATTCGCCAGGTATTCTTGGTTTCGAAAGTCGGAGCAATTGCCGGTTGTATGGTGCTAGAAGGGGTTGTTAAACGCAACTCTAAGGTTCGTTTATTGCGTGAAAATGTGGTGATTTGGACTGGTGAGCTCGATTCACTCAAGCGATTCAAAGATGATGCAAAGGAAGTGCGTGGCGGGTTTGAGTGCGGTTTGTCATTAAAGAACTTCAATGACATCAAAGAAGGCGATCAGTTAGAAGTGTTTGAGGTAACTGAGGTTGCTCGATCGCTCTAGGTCTGAATTGAATATTCGTGCATAAAACTAGCCCACATCGGAACCAACGTCTCGCAGATCAAATTCAGCGAGACTTGGCCGAACTCATACCGCGAGAGCTGCGTAATCCTGCATTGGGATTAATTACGCTTCAGAGTATTGAGCTGTCTCCCGATTTGGCGCATGCGAAAGTGTTTTTTACTGTTTTAGGTGCTGAACCAGATAATGCCTTAAAGGCTTTGCAGGAAAAAGCCGGATTTTTGCATTCGTTGTTATTTAAGCGTCTTCATATTCATACCGTACCAACATTGCATTTTATATATGACACTTCCGTTGAGCATGGCATTGAAATGTCTCGATTGATTGATCAAGCTGTCGATAGTGATCGAAAAAACTGAGATTAAGTAAAGCCATGTCCCAAAGAGTTGATGGAGTCGTATTACTGGATAAGCCAGCTGGCATGAGTTCGCAAGGCGCTGTTACGGCTGTGAAACGTGCTTTCAATGCAAATAAAGCTGGGCATACGGGTACCTTAGATCCAATGGCTACTGGCCTATTGCCAATATGCCTAGGCGAGGCTACAAAATATTCGCAAGATTTATTGGAGGCTGATAAATCCTATGTTGCTAAGATTCGTTTTGGCATCAAAACGGATACGGGCGATGCCGAAGGTGAAGTGATTAAAGAGTTAACTTTGCCGGAATTTGCCGATAGCTCTGAGTTAAGTCTTGCGTTAGATGATTTACTGCCGGGTTTTAGTGGCTTGATTAAGCAAGTTCCTCCCATGTATTCGGCTTTGAAGCGCGATGGGAAACCGTTGTACGAATATGCTCGTGAAGGTGTTGAGCTAGAACGGGCTCCTCGAGAAATTACCATTCATTCAATTTGCTGGGTTGATATCAATTGGCCTGAAGCCACATTAGAGGTGAGTTGCAGCAAAGGTACCTATATTCGGGTGCTTGCCGAAGATATAGGAGACAAACTAGGGTGTGGGGCGCATTTGGTTGGCCTGCGTCGAACTGAAGTGGGGCATTTAAACTTATCCCAGGCTTTCACACTAGAAAATATTCAAAGTAAGATTCAAGAGCTGTCGGCGTATGTGCTACCCATCGATGCTTTACTGCAGTCCTTGCCACACCTAACAGTGGACGAGGGCCAGGCAAAACGCCTAGAAATGGGTCAACGGGTACCGTTAAATTTACCGCCTATAGAGGCATTAGTGCGAATTTATCGCGCCACCGCAGCTCCGCATAATTTTATTGGTACTGGTGATTGGCGATCAGGAGTTTTACATCCAAAGCGTTTGATTTCCCAATCGCAATGAGTAGTACTTTTTTGCAATATTTATTGATCAATTTATTTTTAACTTTAGAAGTAACACATGACTAAACGCGCACTTCGTAACATTGCAATTATTGCCCACGTTGACCACGGTAAAACTACCCTTGTCGATCAATTATTGCGCCAATCTGGCACATTTCGTTCAAATGAAAAAATGACCGAACGAGTCATGGACTCAAATGATTTGGAAAGAGAGCGTGGGATCACCATCTTATCCAAGAATTGCGCGGTCGAATATGACGGTACCCATATTAATATTGTAGACACACCAGGCCATGCCGATTTTGGTGGCGAGGTCGAGCGTGTCTTGTCGATGGTAGATGGCGTGCTGCTACTAGTGGATGCAGTAGAGGGTCCGATGCCACAAACCCGCTTTGTCACCAAGAAGGCTTTGGCGTTGGGTTTAAAGCCGATCGTAGTGATCAACAAGGTCGATCGCCCGGGAGCGCGTTGCGATTATGTAATTAACGCCACCTTTGAACTGTTTGATAAATTGGGGGCAACTGAAGAGCAACTGGATTTCCCGGTGATTTATGCCTCAGGTTTAAACGGCTACGCAGGTCTGACTGAAGATGTTCGATCTGGGAATATGCGTCCTTTATTTGATGCGGTATTGAAATATGTGCCTGTTCGAGATGATGATCCCGATGGACCTTTGCAGTTTCAAATTTCTTCGATTGATTACAACAGCTATGTTGGCAAGATCGGTATTGGTCGGGTAAATCGTGGGCGCGTGAGATCGGGAATGGAAGTGGTTTGCCTGAACGGACCTGATGGCGTACCTTTCAAAGGGCGTGTTAATCAGGTGCTCAAATTCAAAGGCCTTGAGCGTGAGGTTGTTGAGGAAGCATTTGCTGGCGATATCGCCCTGATTAATGGCATTGAAGATCTTGCGATAGGTACTACGATTTGTGCCCCTGATATGCCAGACGCTTTGCCAATGCTGAAGATAGATGAGCCAACATTAACCATGAACTTTATGGTCAATACCAGCCCCTTTGCAGGCCGTGAAGGCAAGTTTGTTACTAGTCGTCAGATTCGCGAACGTCTTGACCGTGAATTGAAATCCAACATGGCATTACGAGTTCGCGAGACCGATGATGACACGATATTTGAAGTGTCAGGTCGGGGTGAATTGCATTTAACGATTTTGGTTGAAACAATGCGTCGCGAAGGCTATGAGATGGCCGTATCGCGCCCACGAGTTGTCTTTCATGAGGAAAACGGCGTCAAGATGGAACCGTATGAGAGCCTAACTGTCGATGTGGAAGATGCAACGCAAGGTAGCGTGATGGAAGAGTTGGGCAAGCGCAAAGGCGAACTGCAAGACATGGTGAGCGACGGCAGGGGCCGAACACGCCTTGAGTACCGAATTCCTGCGCGTGGCTTAATTGGCTTCCAAGGCGACTTTATGACGCTAACACGTGGCAATGGTTTACTAAGTCACACTTTTGATGCTTATGCGCCTGCTAAAGATGGAATTTTGGGCGAGCGTCATAACGGCGTGTTGATCAGCCAGGACGATGGTGAAGCGGTTGCCTATGCGATCTGGAAACTGCAAGATCGCGGTCGTATGTTTGTTAAGCATGGCGATCCCGTATATGAAGGGATGATTATCGGCATTCACAGTCGCGACAACGATTTGGTTGTCAACCCTATCAAAGGAAAGCAGTTAACTAACGTGCGCTCATCAGGTACTGACGAAGCGGTTCGCTTAGTGACCCCAATCGATTTGACTTTGGAATACGCTGTCGAATTTATCAGCGATGATGAGTTGGTTGAAGTGACTCCCAAGAGTGTACGGGTAAGAAAACGTTACTTAAAAGAACACGATCGTAAGAAAGCTTCTCGTGAGTGATTGATTGTAATGTGTAGGAAAAAAGCCACCTTTCAGAAGGTGGCTTTTTTATAGTTAGATACTTCCCGACCGTTTGTTATAAAGAATTTATGCTTCCAACCATTGAACATCGACTTTCCATTGAGCTTTCTGCTAAACCCGCACAAGTTGCTGCAGCAATCGTATTAATGGATGAGGGCGCAACCGTGCCGTTTATAGCTCGTTACCGCAAGGAAATGACAGGTGGTCTGGACGATATTCAGTTGCGTCTTTTGGAGGTTCGATTGGAGTATCTGCGCGATCTGGAGGAGCGGCGCTTGGCAATTATTTCGTCCATTGAAGATCAAGGAAAAATGACTCCAGAACTCTTGAATTTATTAATGCATGCGGAAGAGAAAACAAGCCTTGAGGATTTGTATTTGCCATTTAAGGTCAAGCGCCGCACCAAGGCGCAGATTGCTTTGGAGGCAGGATTGCAGCGTTTGGCTGATTCCTTGCTTTTAAACCCAATGCTGGATCCAGAAAATGAAGCGATGCAATATATCAAGCCAGCATTTACTACGGAACAGGGTGATAACCCTGGAGTAGCAGATGCAAAGGCGGCCCTTGATGGCGCTCGTCAGATATTGATGGAGCGTTTTGCAGAAGACCCAATACTGCTGCATTCATTGCGCACGTACATGCAAGATCATGGTGAGGTTGAATCTAAGGTTGCAGTAGGTAAAGAGCAGTTGGGTGAAAAGTTTTCAGATTATTTTGACTATTCTGAGCGGATTACCACTATTCCATCTCATCGCGCTTTAGCGTTATTTCGGGGCAGGAGAGAGCAGATGATTTCGGTGAGTCTGCGTTTGGATACCGAGGTTGAAAAGCCGAAGTGGGATGCCCCCCATAATCCTTGTGAGTCACGGATTGCATCGCATTTTAAGATTCGGAATGAAGGTCGTCCTGCCGATGCTTGGTTGGCCGATACCGTTCGCTGGACTTGGCGAGTGAAGTGTTCTTTGCATTTAGAATCCGAGTTGATGGGCGCCTTGCGCGAGCGATCGGAATTGGAAGCGATAAACGTGTTTGCTCGTAATTTAAAGGATTTGTTGCTGGCTGCACCTGCTGGACCGCAAGTAACCATGGGTCTAGACCCGGGTATGCGGACTGGTGTCAAGGTTGCAGTGGTGGATGCAACTGGAAAAGTGGTTGATACGGCAGTGGTGTATCCACATCAACCCAAAAACGATTGGGATGGTTCATTACACGCTCTTGCTAAGTTGGCCGAAGCTCATCAAGTTTCGCTGATTTCAATTGGCAATGGGACGGCCTCACGAGAAACGGATAAATTGGCTCAAGACCTTATTGCCGCCTGTCCGCACCTCAATCTAAGAAAAATTGTAGTTTCAGAAGCTGGGGCATCAGTATATTCAGCATCTGAATATGCATCACGTGAATTGCCGGGAATGGACGTTTCCTTGCGTGGGGCGGTATCGATCGCCCGTCGACTTCAAGATCCATTGGCGGAGTTGGTGAAGATTGATCCAAAGTCGATTGGAGTCGGCCAATATCAGCATGATGTGATGCAGACGCAACTGGCACGGTCTTTGAACGCGGTTGTGGAAGATTGTGTGAATGCTGTAGGTGTGGATGTCAACACCGCTTCAGCACCTTTGTTATCCCGCGTTTCCGGATTGTCCACAGCAGTGGCTGATGGAATAGTGTCATATCGCAATCAGCATGGCATGTTTACTTCTCGCCTTGATTTGCGAAGCGTCCCCCGGTTTGGCGATAAAACTTTCGAACAGTCTGCTGGTTTTCTACGCATTATGAATGGTAGTGATCCGTTGGATGCTTCAGCTGTCCACCCAGAATCCTACCCTTTGGTTCAAAAGATATTGAAAGATATTAAGATGGGCGTAAGGGATGTAATTGGGGACCTCCAGCTACTTAGGTCACTTAATCCTGAAAAATATTCTGATGACCGTTTTGGTATTCCTACTATCAGCGATATCCTGCTGGAATTGGAAAAACCCGGAAGGGATCCGCGTCCTGAGTTTGCGACGGCTACCTTTAAAGATGGTGTTGAGAAGGTCAGTGATTTGGAAGTTGGCATGATTCTCGAAGGGGTGGTATCAAACGTTGCAGCGTTTGGTGCATTTGTTGATATTGGTGTTCATCAAGATGGATTGGTTCATATTTCCGCTTTGTCAAATTCGTTTGTGAAGGATCCGCATAGTATTGTGAAGGCCGGTCAAGTAGTTCGCGTCAAGGTGCTGGAGGTGGACGAGCGACGCAAGAGGATTGCATTAACAATGCGTTTGCAGGATGATGCTCCTAAGACGACGAACCAAGCTGAGACGCGAGTTAGTAGACCAACTCGAGCTGTAGCAGGTATCGTGCCAAACAAAGAAGCAAGAAACCTAAGAATGGTAAACAATGCTATGGCATCAGCATTTCAAAAATTGAAAAAATAATCAATGAATTCTCAATTAAAGCGCTTGGCGGTTGCGCCAATGATGGAGTGGACGGATCGGCATTGCAGGTCCTTCCATCGTCAGCTCTCCAAGGAAGCAGTGCTCTACACGGAGATGGTGACAACCGGCGCTTTACTTCATGGGGATGTGCCTCGTCATTTGGATTATTCGCAAGATCAACATCCACTCGTACTTCAGTTGGGCGGAAGTGAGCCGCAGGATTTAGCCCGGGCTGCTGAATTGGCTCAGCAATGGGGTTATGACGAGATTGACTTGAATTGCGGCTGTCCTTCCGAGCGGGTTCAACGCGGGGCATTTGGGGCTTGCTTAATGGCCGAGCCTCAATTGGTAGCAGATTGCGTACGATCAATGTCTGCAGTAGTGGATATACCAATTTCTGTAAAACACCGTCTGGGATTAGATCAAATGAATGCAGCCGAATCTGCAAAGGATTATCGGTTCGCATTGGATTTTATGCTTGCCGTGGCGGATGCAGGAGCCCATCAAGTCACTATCCATGCTCGCAATGCAGTACTAAAGGGCCTATCACCAAAAGAAAATAGGAGTAAGCCGCCTTTGCGATATGAAGTGGCTGCAAGATTAAGAATAGATGCTCAAAAAGAGTTTCCTCATCTTCAGGTATTGCTGAATGGAGGTTTGGAAAGTAACGACCAAATTGCAGGATTTTGGAATGATTTTGATGGGTTTATGGTGGGGCGTGCCGCTTACCATTTCCCAGTAATGTTATTGGGTTGGGATGATTTAATTCATTCAAACGGAGATGTGGCCGGATATCTTTTTAGTGAATCAGAGTGGCATCGCATTCAGATTGCAATAGTACGTCAAGTTCAATCTTGGCTAGACGAATGTCGGGCCAATGGCAAAGATTTCTATGTTGGCGCATTTACACGGCATATTCTAGGATTGGCTCATGGAAGGGCGGGTTCACGCTATTGGCGTCAGCGTCTTTCTGACCACCATGTGTTGGCTAAGGTGCAGAGCAAAGAAGCCGTTGCAGAGTTTTTCTTAGAAGCAAGCATGGAACTTGGAGATTGGGCAGCATTTGAGCTCGATTCTATATAGAGGCGGGTGCTTTTTAGCGTTTTTAGTTAGTAAAAGCTATAATGTCGCTTCTACGATGGTGGCTGTAGCTCAGTTGGTAGAGTCCAGGATTGTGATTCCTGTTGTCGCGGGTTCGAGTCCCGTCAGCCACCCCAATAGATGTTCATTATTCCCCAACGATTTTTACTTCTTAAAAATCGTTCTATCATTTTTCCTCACTTTCAATCGCTTCATCTTTGATGTCCTCGATAGCTGCCATCATCTGCATTGAAGAATCATGCCTTTATTCAACTCATGATTCTTTGAAAGAGCCTGTTTTCAGCAGGATATTTCTTGGAGGTAGGCAATCGGCACCCTGGCAGAATGACTGGTAATGCATCCTGTTACGTTGGTGTTTATGGAAAACAGCGATGTATTACACGCCATCAATGTTGCGATGGATAATGGTGCCCACATCATTCTTTGCATTATTTTCGGAATTATACCTATGGAAATTAAAGTCAACTTTCTCGATAAACTTCGACTTGAAGCCAAATTCGATGACTTCACGGTGATTGCCGACCAGTCTATTCGATATAAAGGTGATGGCTCGGCCCCAGGTCCTTTTGATTACTTTCTGGCTTCATCGGCCTTGTGTGCGGCATATTTTGTGAAGTTGTACTGCAACACTCGCAATATTCCTACCGATAATATCCGCCTCTCACAAAATAATATTGTCGATCCGGAAAACCGTTATCAGCAGATTTTCAAGATTCAAGTCGAATTGCCAGAGGATATATCTGCCAAAGACCGTCAAGGTATTTTGCGTTCCATCGACCGTTGTACGGTTAAAAAAGTAGTGCAAGCCGGACCGGAGTTCGTCATTGAGGAGGTGGAGAACCTCGATGCCGATGCGCAGACGTTGTTGGCTTTGAAGTCGGCTTCTGACACCAGCACCTACATTGTGGGCAAGGATCTGCCGCTGGAGCAAACCATCGCCAATCTGTCCGGCGTGTTGGAGAGGCTGGGTATTAAGATTGAAATCGCTTCGTGGCGCAATATCATTCCCAATGTGTGGTCGCTGCATATCCGTGATGCGCACTCGCCAATGTGTTTTACCAACGGCAAGGGGTCGACAAAGGAAAGCGCCTTGGCTTCGGCCTTGGGCGAGTATATCGAGCGACTGAGTAACAACCATTTCTATGCCGGTGCGTTCTGGGGCGAAGATATCGCCAATGCAGCGTTTGTGCATTATCCAAGCGAGCGCTGGTTCAAGCCGGGCCGTAACGATATGCTGCCGACAGAAATTTTGGATGAGTACTGTCGGAAAATTTACAATCCCGATGGCGATTTACGGGGTTCGCATTTGACCGATACCAATTCGGGCAATGTACAGCGCGGCATCTGTTCATTGCCGTATGTGCGCCAATCGGATGGCGAGGTGATCTATTTTCCGTCCAACCTGATCGAAAACCTTTACGTTAGCAATGGCATGAGTGCCGGTAATACGCTGGTCGAAGCGCAGGTGCAATGCCTGTCGGAGATTTTCGAGCGGGCAGTCAAACGCGAAATTCTGGAAGGCGAAATCGCCTTGCCGGATGTGCCACAGGAAGTGCTGGCGAAATATCCCGGCATTCTGGCTGGAATTCAGGCTCTGGAAGAGCAGGGTTTTCCGGTGCTGATAAAGGATGCATCGCTGGGTGGGACCTATCCGGTGATGTGCGTCACCTTGATGAATCCGCGGACAGGCGGTGTGTTTGCTTCCTTCGGTGCGCACCCAAGTCTAGAAGTGGCACTGGAACGAAGTTTGACAGAACTGCTTCAAGGACGCAGTTTAGAAGGCCTGAACGATTTTCCGCAACCCACTTTTGCAAGCGAAGCGGTGACTGAACCAAACAACTTTGTTGAGCACTTTATTGATTCCAGCGGTATTGTGTCGTGGCGCTTTTTTAGCGCAAAATCGGATTTTGATTTTGTCGAGTGGGACTTCTCTAGCCAGGGTGAAAATTCCAATACGAAAGAAGCGGCAACCTTGTTTGGCATTCTCAAAGCTATGGGCAAGGAAGCTTACGTGGCGGTGTATGACCAGTTGGGTGCGACTGCTTGCCGAATCTTGGTGCCGGGCTATTCTGAAGTTTATCCGATTGAAGACCTGATCTGGGATAACACCAACAAGGCGCTCTTGTTTCGCGCCGATATTTTGAATCTGCATCGATTAGATGATGCCAGCCTAGCTGCACTGCTTGAGCGTTTAGAGAATAACGAACTGGATGAGCACGGCGACATCGCCACATTGATCGGCATCGAATTTGATGAGAATTCAGACTGGGGTCAGCTAACGGTGCTGGAGTTGAAGTTGCTAATTTGTCTCGCCTTGCACCAATTTGTTGAGTCGCATGAGCTGGTGGGTGCTTTCCTTCAGTACAACGACAACACCGTCGAGCGCAGGTTGTTTTACCAAGCCTTGAATGCAGTGCTTGACGTTATGCTGGATGGCGACTTGGAACTTGATGACTACGCGGTCAACTTCCGTCGGATGTTTGGCAACACTAGGATGGATGCCGTAATGGGATCGGTGGACGGCAGCGTGCGCTTCTTTGGCCTGACGCCAACCAGCATGAAACTGGAGGGGCTCGACAGACACCACCGTATGATCGACAGCTACAGAAAATTGCATACGGCTCGGGCCAATAGGGCAGCTACGGCCAGTTAGCATGACGCGTTATGGCATTTGTGCTGAGGTGGCTCTACACCCAGCAAAATGAATGTTTATAACAGAGCGACAAATTGTGCTGCAATAAACCGTGAGGGTATTTCGCCAACAGTGGAGTTGTCTACCGCTTTGAATAAAGTCAACCGTCTCAAATGGGTTGATAAATTCCTGAAGGGTTTAGTTGGCGTGGCAGGCGAATCGACATCGTATAACAGCCCTTTAATTCGAATATCCCAGTTAATAGGGCTTTTTCCAATATATTTGCTGCACTGCCGCAAATAATCCTTGCCAAACTCAAAAATTCTTCTTAAAATGGTGCAACGCAATAAATTATAACCATACATTTAATTAAGGAAAATCCATGTCACAGACTCTATTAAGCGCTCAATTTACTAACTCACAAGCTAAAGCGGTTGAAAACGCTAAGCATTTGGCTCAAGTAGTGGTTGAAAGCGCACAAGAATTAGCTGAAATCAATCAAGCTACGGCTAAAGACGCTTTGGCTGCTGCACAAGAAGCCAGCGCACAATTATTAGCCATTAAAGATCCACAACAATTGGCAAAATTGGCTCAGCCAGAAGCTGCCCAAGAAGCTGCTAAGTATGCTGCGGCCTATCAAGCTAAAGTAAACAAAGTAGTTCGCAATGGCAATAAAGAAGTTGCACAAGTAATTGATGCTTCTATTGATGATGCACGTGATGATTTAGTTAAGTTTGTTAAAGAAGCCACAAAAACTGCACCTGCTGGTTCCGAGGCATTTGTATCGGCATTCAATACTGCATTTGAGGTTTCATTGA
>CAIKFU010000083.1 GCA_903826775.1 uncultured beta proteobacterium
ATTGGAGAGGTAATGAATATCTGAAATATTGAATTCAGCCCTCCTCGTCATAGCGGGGAACACTGCACAAAACCCTTCGCAATACCTGCATGCATTACAGATTTGCATTATTCTTACACCCTCATCCTCAGCAGAGCCTTCTGCGAGAAGGGTGGCTTGTTGAGTAAGCATCTCAAGTTTAAGCATATTGCGCCTTTTTATTTTTCGAAAGCACAAATTCTGCGGCTTTAGCACCGGCAATCCTTCCGAAGGTGGTGCCGATTGCCATGCCAATGCCTGCCGCATACCCCTTTCCAAGAACGTTTCCTGCCATCATTTCACCTGCAACAAATAGGTTATCACTTGGAACCCCATTGAAATGGACTGAAGCATTTTCATTGGTTTTTAATCCTAAATATGTAAAAGTTACTCCAGGCCTTAAGGCATAACCATAAAAAGGTCCCTTATCAATTGGCAATGCCCAATGTGTTTTAGCGGGGCTAAGGCCCTGAGTATGACAATCATCTAAAACAGTATGATCAAATCTACCAACCCGACAGGCTAAATTAAACTCCTGAATAGTTTGCAAGAGAGCATTTTTATTCAACCCAAGCTTGTCGGCCAACTCCTCTAAAGAGTCTGCTTTTTCACCAGGAAAGACAGGCGGCATAAAGCGACCCAACACTTTAGAGTCGATTATGGAGAAACCAATTTGAGATGGTTGATGAGCAACTAACCTGCCCCAAAAAGCATACCGTTTAGGCCAAAAATCCTCTCCTTCATCTGAAAAACGTTGGGCATTCTTGTTGACAACTATCCCAAATGAAACGCAATCAACTCGAGTGCAAATCCCGCCATCATATAAAGGGGATCGAGCATCAATTGCCACCATATGGGCCTGTAATGGATCGCTAATCAAGTCGGCCCCAAAGCCAATCATTTGTTTTAGCAATATCCCCGTGTTGTAGCGTGTTCCTCGAATTAAAAAATTATCTGCCGGCATCTCACCAAACTTATTTACACCCCAAGCCTCCTTGAGCCATTCGCGATTAGACTCAAACCCACCTGAAGCCATAACGCAGGCTTTAGCTTCAATTCGCAAATCACCGACGTGAGCAGCAATAAAACGACCATTTTCAACCTCTATTGACGAAACCAAGGCGTCATAACGAACTTCAATGCCCAATTTTTCAGCGCTTCGAAAATAAGCATTAACTAGGGCTTTTCCACCACCCATAAAAAAAGCATTGGTGCGGGATAAATTTAATGTTCCAGACAATGAAGGTTGAAATCGTACACCATGTTTTTTCATCCATCCGCGACAATTAGAAGTTGAGCGAATTACTAAACGAGCGAGCTTCTCGTCGGTAAGCCCCCCTGTAACCTTTAATAAATCTTGCCAATACTCGTCTTCGCCATAAGACTCAATTAAAACGTCTTGAGGCTCATCATGCATCGACCTAATATTGCGAGTATGAGATGAGTTTCCGCCGCGCCATGCTTTCGGGGCGGCTTCAAGCATCAAAACTGAAGCACCTGCCTCTCTTGCCATTAATGCAGCACATAATGCAGCATTACCGCCACCTATTACCAACACATCAACCATATATTTCCTGGAAATTAAATGTCAAAAACCACTTTGATTGTCATATTATATTTACGGGCAATATAAAACCCTAATTAAAAATAAACTACATCTTAAGCCTTGATGAAATAACAATTCCCACAACAATTAGCAAAAATGCAACCCCGTGAAAACCGCTCGGACTCTCTCCAAGCATTAGCGCAGACATCAAAGCA
>CAIKFU010000084.1 GCA_903826775.1 uncultured beta proteobacterium
ATCATCTGGGGAGCCCGGCAAAGGCTCAAAACTAATTTCATGAAGTTTTGCAATAAACTCAGGTTGCTTTAATACACGAACCATCTCTCGGTTAACGCGCTCAATAGTCTCTTTAGGTGACGAGGATTGCGCAACTAAACCGAACCAAGCACTTGTTGTTAAATAAGGAAAGCCCAATTCACCAACTGTAGGTACATCAGGCAACTGCGAAGATCTCTTAGATGATGTAACAGCAAGTGGGCGAAGCATTCCAGATCGAATTTGCGGTAAAAGCTGAGGCATATTATCCGTGGTAAATTGAACTTCGCCCGCTAATAAAGCCTGCATTGCCGGGCTATTTCCACGAAATGGTACATGCAAAATTGATATATTTAACTTGGACTTCATGAGCTCATTTAATATATTCCCCGCACTTCCAAGGCCCGAACTTGAATAGGAGACTTTATCTGGATTCTCTTTAACGTAATTAATAAATCCACTCAAAGTGCGAACAGGAAAACTCGATTGAACAACCATCACATTTGGAGTTTGAGCAATAAGACCAATAACCGAAAAATCTGTAACTGGGTTATAAATCAAGTTTGGGTATAAATACTGATTGATTGCCATCATAGGCAATGAGGCAACCATAAATAGATGATCATCAGAAGGTGATTTAGCAAAGAAATTTGCTGCGACGATTCCGTTAGCACCACCCCTGTTTTCTATCACGATAGGATGAGAAAATGACTCACTCATTTTTTGTGCAAGTACCCTAGTCAAGATATCGGTTGATCCACCGGGGGGATACGGAACGATAATCTTAATTGGTCGAGTTGGCCAAACTGATTGGGCGTTAGATACACCCAAACCAAAACTCAATTGAATCCAGCAAAAAATAAATACTAATCTGACAATCCTTTTAAGAATCAGCATTGAATATCCTATAAGTCGATATTTGAAGAAATAAAGTACTTAACATTGCTGGACGAGGTAACTTATTGTTTTACTTAGAAGTCCTCAAATCCAATTTTTTTTCTCAACCCCAAACTATCAGGGCCAGTAAGTAATTTTGCAAAATTTCTAGCAAGGTCTGGCTCCTTTGCATTTATGGATATCCCTAAACAGTAATCTGTTGCAAGTTCATATTCCCTTGGCAATAACCCTACCAACTCAATGCCTGAAGTAATATTTATTTCGGTAACCTGAGTGCTTCCAATTAAGCGGCCTTCAGAGGAATTGGCCATTGCAGCCATGGCAGTAGCCCCGTTAGGATAAGTTCTAAAGCAACTCTTCTTTTCAAATTCAAGCCCCAAATCTTTCAGCACATTAAAAACATGTATTCCAGCTGTAGCCAATTCAGGATCCGGAAAATAAATTCCGTTTGCCTCCAATAGGGCTTTGCGTAGTCCGTCTTTTGTACTAATTGATGGATGCTTTTCGCCAGTCTTAACCGCTACGCCCGTTCTGACAATTCCAAGCGATTCACATGAACCGGCGACCACATGATTACTAGCAATAAGTCCATCTATCATCGACTTAGTCAATATAACCAAATCACACGGGGATCCTGATAGCAACAATTCACGCATAGCTCCTACCGCACTAAACGTTGCGTCAACAGTGCAAGACCATTTGCTTTCGAATTGATTTTGAATTCCTTTAACGACACCTGCAGCAGCACCACCACTTAAAATTGATAATTTCACCACTCCATCCTTGGCCTCGGCCTTAAATTAGATACCCAAACTGATTCTTTGTTTACTTCCTTGAGTTTTACCAAAAAAATTTTAATCTATGAAATTTACTGAGCTTGTATTTTTGCAGTTTTAACAATATTGCGCCATTTAGCTATATCCGAATTTAGATAATCGGTAAACTCAGCTGGCGTCATAATAAAAGGCGTAGCACCTTGTTTGGCCCACAAATCCTTTACAGCTGGATCGCTTTCAATTTTACGAATAGATTTATTTAATATTGATACAACTTCTGCTGGAGTATCTTTTGGCGCCATGATTCCAAGCCAAATAGAAGTCTCAAATTTAGGGACACCCGATTCAGCCACCGTTGGAACATTCGGCAATATAGTAGACCGAACTCTTCCGGTTGTAGCCAAAGCCCTAACTTGATTGGTTTTTGCATACTCAGACATTGTTGTAACGGCATCAAACATCATGTTCACCTGCCCACTGATCACATCCGTTCTTGCGCCAGAACTGCCTTTATAGGGAATATGAACAATATTCACATCAGCCATTGAATTAAAAAGCTCTCCAGCCATATGATAAGGAGTGCCGTTTCCAGACGAAGCATAATTTAATGATCCCGGCTTAGACTTAGCGAGTTGAATTAGCTCAGCCACATTTTTTACAGGCAATGATGGGTTAACAACCAAAACCAAGTCTGAATAATTTATCGGGGAAACGGCTACGAAGTCCTTCATCAAGGAAAAAGGTTTATTTTCTATCAGTGACTCGTTTACTGTCTGCGTATTCGACATCATCAATAACGTATAACCATCGGGAGTGGATTTGGCGGCATAGTCGGTACCAATAATAGACCCCGCTCCAGGTCTATCATCAACGATAAATGGTACATGCAATTCATCCTGCAATCTCAGCGCAATAAAACGCGCATAATTATCCGCAGGACCTCCGGCCGCAAAAGGAACAACAATTTTTACCGGCTTACTAGGATATGCATCGGCCATTGCAACCTTAGCGTTAACCAATAAACCAAATAGAAAAATACACAAAATCTTAAAAATATATTGCATCGTGCGCCCCCAAACCATATTGAAGAATAATTATTCGAATTTCATAGCATTGGAAATATTTAATCGCTTTTATAAAAAGAAAAAGATTAAATTAATCAATACTATGAAAAGCCTACATTAAGACACTTATTGCTCCAAGCTAATAGTACGATATTTTTACCAATCTTTAATTGCTCAAAGCTTGAATGATCTCTAGTTCTTTAGCGGAAGAAACCTTTCTACTTTACGTATACCTGGCAAACCATTTCTTAATGCACAAACCTCAATGTGCTTAAATAAAGCATTGGTCACACCGCCAGGATAACGATATATCTCCATCCAAGTTTCCAGACCTTGAGAAGATATCTCGGGCCTTTGCATGATTTCTATATTTAAATCAGGATACACCTCATATAACTCTAGTTGGAGCTTCTTGACTCGAATTCCCGTACTAGAATGAAGGATTGGATCGATCTTGTAATAAACAAATATTACTGAATTCTTCTCAAATTCTTCTACTAAATTATCCGCTCGAATCATAAAGCTATTGTTTTTCCAGTTGCATAGTCGCCACCAATTTATTCCACTTATTTATCTCATTCAAAAGTATGCTGCGAAATTCTTCCGGTGATCCACCTTTTGCTTCAATTCCAAGCTCTTGAAACTTGCTTTTAATATCTGGTTTGGATAGCGCTAAATTAACGGCCTTATTTAAACGCTCGATAATTACCTTTGGCGTTTTGGCAGGAGCCGCTATACCATTCCACGCAACCACCTCATAACCTTTTACTCCACTTTCTGAAAGGGTTGAAACACTTGGTAAGTTTACATTTCTCTTCGACGAGGATACGCCGATAGCCGTAATAGAACCTGCTTTTATTAAAGGGATCGATGGTGAAATCACTTCGAAAGCCAGCTCGATATCTTTAGCTTGTAAAGCCATAAAAAGCGCAGAAGTTGATTTATAAGGCACGATCTCTACGGGCAAATCCAGCATGCTTTTAAATAATAGTGCAGCCATATGCTGGCCGCTCCCAACGCTTACAGATCCAATATTGTATTTGTATGGTTGCGCCCTAGCTTTTGCAATAAAGTTCTGGATTGAACTGATTTCTGACTTTCCATCCACCAGCATCACGATGTCAAAAAATCCCATTGCAGAGATTGGCTCAAAATCCGTCTTTATATCGTAAGGTAATTTTTTAAATATTGCCGCACTAACAGCATTTCCGTAGTTCATATGTAACAGAGTGTAACCATCAGGCTCAGCTGCCGCAACCACCTCTCCGGCAACAATCCCGCCGGCACTTGGGCGATTATCAACTATTACTTGTTGCTCCAAAATTTCTGACATTTTTTGCGCAACCAATCTAGCGGTTATATCAGCAACACCGCCGGGAGCATAACCCAACACCAATCGAATAGGTTTATTCGGATACACATCGGCTGCGATGGATGCATTAATAAATCCAAATAAAAAAAAGATTAAAGATAAATATTGGAGTAATTTAAAATCAAATATAGATTTCTTTACATTGATTTTTTGAAATCTTATTATCATATTGATGATCTCGGTTATAAAAAATTGTTCGCTCATCTCACCTTGTTTAGTTAAGATTTTAAATATTACCCAAACCATTCCAGCGACTAACCAAATTGGTTTCAATATTAAATAAATCAAGGCAACGGCCAACTGTATGGCTTACCATGTCGTCTAAATTTTCCGGCTTAGCATAGAATGCAGGTACTGGAGGCATAATGATCGCCCCGCTTTCAGTTGCCTGCATCATTGACTTTAAATGTCCTAGATGCAAGGGGGTTTCTCGCACCAACAATACTAAACGGCGACGTTCCTTAAGCGCTACATCTGCCGCCCTGGTTAGAAGGCTTGTTGTTCCACCCCAGGCAATTTCAGATAGAGACCTAATTGAGCATGGCGCAATTACCATACCCATGGTCTTAAATGAACCTGAGGAAATTGAAGCGCCAATGTTTTTATTATTATGAACTTCGCTTGCTAACGACTCGATTTCCTTCACCGATAGATCCATTTCGGATAAAAGGGTTATTTTGGCCGAGTCACTCATTACTAAATGCGTCTCAATATCCGTTTCCTTTAACGCTTGAAGTATCCGAGCTCCATAAACAATCCCCGAAGCACCACTGATGCCAACAATCAATCGCTGCGGTGTATTCATTTCAAAAAGCTCCAGCAAAGTATAAAAGAATTACTCAGGACGAAATTTCGATTCGGCTTTCACATCGTTTCGCTGTTGTAATTTACTAATCCTGCCATTTTCTAAATACTCTCCTTTAGCAGCCCTTAATGCTGCCGCATCCCATTGTGGCAGCCAGTCACCAAGAGAATATCCAAACCAAGGAGCTTGTGGACGCAATTTAGGCAACCCAAGTTCCTCCCAAATGTGCCTAGACCTTTCCATATATTCTTGGGTGGGTAATGCCAATGGAGGCATATCCCCCTTCATTGTGGCATCCATCAGTAAAGTTGAATCTTCATCGCCATCCAATTCACGCTTTGGGCCATGACCCTGGCCTCGATGCTCAAGCGTTTTAACGTCTTCTACAGGATTCATTCGATAAGCCATGGCCCACAGTAGAGCATCTGAGTTATCCGGGTCAATGTCATCATTAATTGCAATGCAAATTTTTCCGCAATCCCCTTTAAAGAAAGCGGCACCATACAAGGCTCGCCATACTTCAGTCTTAGGCATATTCTTTTCTACTGTAATCATCGTTACCCGCAACAATCCAGTGAGCGGCTCATGCAAAGAGACTTTTTTCACCCCCCGAATGCTAAGTGTATTTTTTAGATAATTTAAAAACAATGGCTCGTATGCAACTCGCTTAATTACACTGGATTCGCTCGGCGCAACCTGACTAATGTAAGAAGGAATAACCGGCTTGTACCGATGTGTTATAGCCGTAACCATCATAGGTAAATTAAACTCCTCCAGGGCTACATGGCCGTGCGACTCGCCAAAAGGAGCCTCTGGTTCGAGAAATTCCAAATCAATCTGACCCTCTATTACGATCTCAGCCTGCGCAGGGACTTTCAAATCAACCGTTTTAGCATTGGCTACCTCAATTGGAGTGCCAGCCAAACCCCCGGCTATATCAAATTCGTCCACCCCAATAGGTAATTTTTGTGGTCCCATAAAAGATACCAATGGAGGGCAACCCAGAACGATCGCACACGGCATTGTCTTATAGCCAGCTTTCTTCCATGCTTGATAATGTAAGTAACCGCCTGCTCCACCAACTCTAGTTGCCATCCGAACAACTAAACGGTCAGACGCCTTTAAGGCGCAACGGTAAGTTCCCATATTTTGGACCCCAGTGACCGGATCCTTAGTGATTACATTGGTTGCAGTCAATGTAGGGGCGCTATCAAAGCCAGGCGTAGAAATAGGAATCGATAACATGTCCAGTCCTTTTCCTTGACCATGTAAATCAATCCCTTCAAGAATCACCTCTTGACATACCGGATGATTAACCAAAAGAGGTGGGATAGGATTTTTTATCGCATGATCCCATTTCTCAGTAATCTCCTCAACCGCACAACCCATGCCGACACTATAAATTTCACGATTCGCTGCTAATCCCCCAACTAGAACGGGAAAGCTATATTTACGACCTTTTGCATTAACTATGTTAGTAAATAGAAATGCCTTGCGCTCTGATTCATCCATTCCACCAACAAATTGCCATCGAACCAAAGGGTGCATCTCAGAATCTTTATCAATCGGGCGGTCAATAACTTGAAGCAAGCCTCGACGACGCAATTCCTCGATATGCTCATGGAGATCCGGGTAACCAATCTTTGCTTTGCTCATATTAAAAAATCATTTCTAAAAAAATGTATAAAGACTGTTTGAATATTCCAATCAAACTTTTAAAACCCAGAGCTCATTATTCGAGAACAACGCCGCTTTGCCTAACCGCATCCCCCCAGTACTTATATTCACTGCGCAAATATGCGGCCGCTTCTTCGGTACTCTTGCTTGTCCTTGGAATTAGGCCTATAGAAAGCAAACTTTGCTCCACAGTTGGATTCCCAAGAACAGCATTTAAAGCAGAAAACGTAGATGAAATAATGGATTTAGGGGTTCCAACTGGATAAATAAGCATTAACCATGTCACAGCATTAATATCTTTATACCCCAACTCTTTTAAAGTCTGCACATTAGCAAATACACCACCAATTTGAGTTGAACTACCAATAGCCAACGCCCTTAGTTTTCCAGACTCGACATAAGCCCTTACAGAGGATGCAGTTTCTAATGCAATTGATACATTGCCTGAAATAACATCGGTTAAACCTTGAACGCTTCCCTTGTATGGAATATGGTCAATGCTAATACCCGCATCACGTTTTAATTTTTCCATCGAAAGATGGGAAACAGTGCCATTGCCTGACGAAGCATTAGTCAACTTATTTGGATTTTGTTTAGCATATTCGACAAATTCTTTAAAATTTTTAAATGGCAAATCAGGATTGCAAACAAGAACAAAAGGCAAATCACCAACCAACCCAACCGC
Source organism: uncultured beta proteobacterium (assembly GCA_903826775.1). Classification (GTDB taxonomy): domain Bacteria; phylum Pseudomonadota; class Gammaproteobacteria; order Burkholderiales; family Burkholderiaceae; genus Polynucleobacter. The sequence continues at coordinate 7,295 of CAIKFU010000084.1, forward strand.
TTCAAAATCTTTTAAAGCGTTGTAAGGAACGCTTTGATACAGATGAGGGTTGGCTGCAAAAGCTGACATATGCACCAACATCATTACAGTGCCGTTAGGTGGCGATTTAGCCAATACACCCATTGCCAAACTTCCACCTTGACCAGGTCTATTATCGACTATATAACTATCGCCGGTTATTCCCCTTAATTTATCTGCAAGAAGTCTGGCGACCGAATCGGTTGCCTGTCCAGGCGGAAACCCAATTAGCATTCGAACGGTTTTTCCTGCCGTTTCATTTTTTGTTTGAGAAAGGGAAAGCTTACTAATAAAGGCCATTGACCCTGCAAGCAAAATTTTTCTTCTTAAATTGATCTTCTTAATAATTGACCCCCTTATTTATAATTAACTACCGCATTAAATTAGCGGAAGCAACAGTAATTATCGAACCCATTAATACTGCAATAAACAACCACCATGCTGGAACCATCGGCGTATTTGTACTTATATTTTCAATTTCATTATTTGATGCACTATTTTTTGAAGGTACCGTTTTTAACTCTCCATCATTGCCTTTAGATTTACTTGGCAGGACATCCGCATCCAAGTCACCTGATAAAGATTTACGAAACGCTTTAAAAAAATCGTCCGTAATTTTTTTTGCAACATTATCAATGAGTCTAGAGCCGACCTGAGCAAGCTTGCCGCCGACCTGGGCATTTGCAGAATAAGTCAGCTCTGTTCCATCCGGAATATCAACAAGACCGACGCTTGCGGTACCTTTTCCAAAACCAGCAACACCTCCTTGCCCTTCAAAAACCATATGGCAAGAATTTGGACGATCAATGTCCTGCATTAAAAGAGAACCCTTAAAACGAATTTTTAAGGGTCCAACAACTGCCAAAAGGACAATTTTGAATTCCGCATCACTGAGGCGCTCAACGGACTCACAACCTGGCAGGCACTTCTGAAGAACCTGTGGATCATTGAGAGCTTCCCAAACCAACTCACGATTGGCAGAAATAAGCTGTAAACCTTTAATTTCCATAATAATCTAATCTCTATTCATACTTTTATAAGGTGATTAATGGGGTTTCTTTTTCATTTCTGCAGACGTATTCACCATAGAATGAATGCTTCTCGCGTAATCAATTGCACCCTGATCATCCATTCTTGGGGCAACCCGGGTATATTCTTTTAAGCCTAGGATTGCCGGTCTTGGTCGACTCAAGAGTAGGCTGCAAAATCGGTTAACCTCATCATTAAGCTTGGCCTGTGGCACAACTTGACTAACAATTCCATATACCAATGCACGTTGTGCATCAATAAAATCAGCTGAATAAGCCATCCACAAGATTGCATTTCGATTCATTCGATCATAAATCGCCGACATAACCATAGTTGGCATTACATTATGAGCAATTTCTGGAATATTAAAAGTCGCGGTATCGCTTGCAAATGAAACATCACTAAGAGCAGTTACTGCCATTCCAAATCCCATTGCCCTACCCTCAATTACGCTTATAACCGGAACTTGAGCATTCCGAATTGCCTTGTAGCTATTAAAAATAGAGTCGTACTCTGCTCTACGGGTATATGCCTCTGGTGAAGCTGGTGGAAAATCTGGGCCACGAACCCTGCCCGTACAAAAATCGGGGCCAACTGACTGGATGACAACCATATCTGATGTTTCATGCGCCGTATTTAAAGCCTGAATTAATGATGCGGCCATCCTATCAGATACTCCATTATCTTCAGGTCGATCAAAGGTAATCCTCAAAATACGCCCATCCTGCTCAATTTTAATTTGCTCGTTCATTTCTTCTCCTCGAATAAATAATTCAGTTAACTAATATCTACTAATGTTGATTTACCGACACCTGAATAGCTGACCAAATCGCATCTGGAGTCATTGGCAAAATATCGATCGAAATGCTTCTTGAAGCAAGGGCATCATTAATAGCGCTTGCAATAGCAGCAGGGCTACCGAGATATCCAGCCTCACCGGATCCTTTCTGACCAAATTCAGTTAATGGTGACGGGGTACAGTGGTCCACTATTGTGATAGATGGAACCTCATTTGAGCTTGGCAAAAGATAATCCATAAGAGTTCCAGAAAGCAATTGGCCATCGTCTGAAAAACTAAATTTTTCCAACAAAGCTGCGCCAATTCCGTGGGCTATACCACCATAAGTCATGCCGTGAACAACATCAGGGCTAATCATGACACCACAATCATGACCACAAACATAACGGTGTATTGTTACTTTACCGGTATCCGGGTCAATACTAGCCAAAATAATATGCGCTTCAAACGAATGGCATGGATACATTTGGACCCGACCATCCGGGGAAGGCAAAGTGCCGCCGGTGGGAACTTCCCAGACAAATTTCTCTTGCAATCCTGGTTCAACACCGTCAGGCAACTGGTGGTACTTACGATGAGCAATTTCAACCAAGGTCGCCCAACTTACACTTTTAGATGGGTCGTCTTTTACAAAAACGTTTCCCTCTCTATAAAGCAACTGATCCTCCAAAAGATTCAAATTATGAGCAGCAATTTTCAAGAATTTAGCCCGTAGTTTTTTTGCAGCTCCAGCTGCTGCACCTCCAAGCATAATTGCCATACGGCTACCAACTGGGCTATTTGAAGGAAGGGCATTTAGCGAATCAGCATGCACGACGCGTATCCTGTCTGGCTGCTGGTCTAAAATTTCGCCGATCACCGTTGATACTAAAGTCTCATGGGCTTGTCCAGACGTGGATGTCCCCATCATTGCAGTAATTGATCCTGACAAATCAATTCTTATCAAGCAAGAATCCATCCAGGTCGTTGTTTCATTTTTAGGGTTGAACAGCGGCTCAAACGAGGCATTCCCACCCGAAGGCTCTAAACAAGTAGAAATGCCGATACCCGCAAGCAAACCACTTTTTCTCAAACGCTCCCGCTCAATCATTAAATCGATATAAGGCGCAGCATTCATTGCTTTTTCTAACACCGTTTCATAATCCCCAGAATCATACTTGGTGCCACTTGGAATGAGATAAGGGAATTCGTCTTTACCGATTAGGTTTTTTTTCCTAAGATCAATGCGCTCAATATTTAAAAAACGGGCAATCTTGTCTATGCCAGTTTCAATCGCATAATTAGTTGGGGATTGACCAAATCCTCGAACGGCCTCCTGGGGAGTCTTGTTAGTCATAACTGAAATTGCCTCATACTCAACACTTTCAATTCGATATGGGCCAATAATGGCCCCAATTGGCTTACCAAGCTGTAGTGGTGATCTTCCAGAATAGGCGCCAATATCATCAAGGGCACGCATCCGCATTGTGCGAATAATCCCATCAGAGTTAAACCCCATAATGACATCAAAAATACGGTCGGGACCCTGCATATCGCCGCCCCGCATATTCTCCAGCCTATCTTCAACAAAACGTACCGGACGGTTTAATTTACGAGATGCGTAAGCAACCAAGATTGTGTGCTTAAGCCCGCGTTTTACGCCATAACTCCCCCCAACATCCACATCAAAATGAACTCTAACGGAATTGCCGTTGAGTCGTAATGCTTTTGCAAGTTGGTCCGGAAATTTGGGCATTTGTATCGATGCCCATACATCCATAATCTGGACTGCTTCACTCCAATTGCAGGCTACTGCAAATGTTTCAATAGGAACTGTAGAACTTCTAGACCATCGTACCCGATAACTAATTTCGTGGTCGCACTCTGAAAAATGATTGTCGACAGGACCCCAAGTAAATTTTCTTTTAAAAATAGTATTCGAACCAAGGTCTTCATGAACCAAAGGAGCATTCTCTTTTATAGCCAATTCAGGGTCAACGATATGAGGGACTTCTTCATAAATAACTTCAATCAGCTCTGCGGCATCCTCAGCAAGCGCTCTTGTGTCAGCCACTACCGCTACCACCCATTCTCCTGCGTATCGGGCAATATCAACCGCCATCGGATAACGTCTTACTAAAGGCGCATCAACACCTGGCAACAAAGGATCCGTATCTGCATATAAATCAGCGCCAGTTATTACAGCATGGATACCAGACATACTTAAAGCTAGGGACGCATCTATCGAGATAATTTTTGCATGGGCATAAGGACTGGCAACAATCGCCATATGAAGCATTCCCCGCAAATGTATATCTGCAGCATAATTACCTTCACCAATTACAAACCTTTTATGCTCTACTGCTCTTCTGTGTTTTCCAATGTATTTATATTTCTCGTAATGATCACTCATGATGCTTGCCCTCGTCAGTGGTGGCATAAAGAACAGCATCAACAATTTGTTGGTAACCTGTACACCTACAGAGGTTCCCTCCAATCGCCTCTCGTACCTGCTCCTCGGTTGGATGAGGGACATGGTTTATAAGATCCTGACAAGCTATCAGCATTCCTGGAGTGCAAAAACCACACTGCATTGCGTGTTTTTCACAAAATGCATCCTGAATTTTTGAAAGCTGGCCGCGCTCAGGCGCAAGGCCCTCAACTGTTGTTATCTCCATTCCGTCTGCCTGAACCGCAAACATGCAGCAGGACCTTACAGGCTCATCATTTAATAGTACAGAACAGGCTCCACATACCCCATGCTCGCAACCAACATGAGTGCCTGTAAATCCTAACTCTTCTCGAATAAAGTCAACCAATGTAATTCTTGGTTCGACATCTCTTTCATAAAGAGTGCCATTAACGTTAATTGCTACCTTCATTTTTATAGTCATAATTAACCTGCCTTCGCTGCGTCAGCTACTGCTTCAATCATCGCGCGCTCCAACAATACAATAGCCAAATTTCGTCGAAATTTAGCGCTGACGTGTATATCGCCCCCAGGATCACACTCGCTTGCAGCGGAATTGGCAATTTCTTTGGCAAGATCCGAATTTAAACGCTGTCCGATAGCTTGACCTGCAAGCCTAGTAAAGACCTTAGGAAAACCATCCACACCACCAAGACCAATACTAATTTTGCTTACTGATTGATCAGCATTTAACTGCAACTGACAAGCAGCTGATGCCATTGCAAAATCACCTTTTCGCATCGCCACTTCCAAAAAGGCCGACCCAATACGCTTGCCTTGCCATACGGGAAAATCAATGTCAATTAGGCACTCAGTTTCATTTATTGATGTCGACATAGGGCCAAGAAAAAAATCGTCTGCAATTACTACTCGCCTACCCTCTCCCTCACTCTCAAGGTGCATTGAGGCGCCTAGCACGGCAGATGCAAGCGGCAGTTCCGCCGAAGGATCTGCATATGCCACACTACCCCCAATTGTTCCCCTATTTCGAGTCTGAGCATGTCCTACCCATTTCATAGCCTTACTTAAGAGCGGAAGCCCTTCAGAAATTTGCTTGCTTACCTCAACCTCAACCTGCCGAACACAGGCCCCTATTCGAAAAAAGCCATTTCGCTCCTCGATATTCTTAAGGTCACTAAGCCTATTAATATCAATCAACAATGATGGTCTAGCAAATCGCATAGCCATCATTGGAACCAAACTCTGCCCTCCTGCGATAAGTTTGGCATCCGCACCAACTTCATTCAATAGGGTTAGCACATGCCCAAGACTATCGGCCCGAATGTAATCAAAAACAGCAGCTTTCACTTAAATACCTTTGAATATGAATTGGGAATTCATTCTGAATTTTGCGCTCAAAATGCACTTTGAACCAACGTACAAGTTTCATTTCCAAAGCGTTTATGAGCAATGTAATAAAATTCATACCATATGAGAAATTCTCATGCTAATATTTTTTAACTATTTGTTTTTAATAGGTTATTTATGAGAAAAATTCCTCCTCTTAATGCAATAAAAGCATTTGAAGCAGCTGGTAGACATATTAGTTTTACAAAAGCTGCAATCGAGTTATGTGTATCGCATGGGGCAATAAGCAAGCAAGTAGCACTTCTTGAGGATTGGCTAAATACTAGATTATTCATACGCATACAATCTCATCTAGAACTTACGGACGCTGGAAAAACACTCCTTTTGACAGTAACTCCTGCACTAGATCGCATAGCACTGACGTCCCTGCAACTGCTTGACAAGTCAACGCCGACAACCCTCAATATCAATGCACCGCCTACATTCACAATGAGGTGGCTTATCCCAAGAATTTCCTCATTCCAACGCAAACATAACGACATTGAAATAAAACTTACTACCTCAACAGCCCCCATTGATTTTCGCGAATTCTCTTACGATATAGCCATTAGAGGATTTCATGAGGCATTGGAGATTGAAAACTCCTTCCCTTTCATGACCGAGACAATCATCCCAATATGCCACCCCGATTTAATTGAAAAGCGAAAAGTTCTGAGACCCCAAGATATCTCGCAACATACGTTAATTAGTTACGACACCGAACCTATGAAGTGGGCGGAGTGGGCGCTGATGGCAAAAATCGACTCATTGCAAACTGGAAATGCGCTTCAATTTGAGCAAATGTACTTTGCGCTTCAGGCCGCCAGCGAAGGTCTTGGAATTGTACTTGTTCCCCTTTTCCTCGTTGCCGATGATATTGCTTCAGGTAGACTCTGCGCACCATTTGGAACATTGGGGGCTCGCCAAAGGCAATATTTCGCCGTTTCACGACCTGGAAAGAAAGACAATATTGTTATGAACGATTTTTGCAACTGGCTATCAAAAGAAAGCGCAGAGACAGAAAATATTATTCGACACCTAATTGATAGATAGGAAATCTTACATTGAAATTAGGTCGCGGTAAGCTATCCTATCAAACCAAAATTTTGACTATCCACTACTTAACGGGAGCTACTTTAACGGTTCTCATGAGTTCAGTAATGGCCTGCTGTTTTTCACTTTGAATCATTGACTGAGCAATGTTATTTTTAATGTCATCAAATGGAGGTAACTTAAACGGGCGGATATCGTCCACTTTAACAACAAACCAACCATAAGGGGTTTGGATAGGCTTAGGAGTAAGCTGCCCCTTGGAAAGGGTTAACAACGCGTCAGCAACAGGAGGAGGAAATTGACCTGGCAAAGACCAATTGAAGACCCCACCCCTTTGTCCGGCCGACTTATCTAGAGATCGTTCTTTGGCAATCTCTGAAAAAGAACTGCCGGAGTTAATCAGGGCGATTACCCCATTCGCATCAGCTTCGCTTCCAAGAACAATCTGTGAAGTAAGGTATTGATTCGCGTTTTTGGGTTCAGCCGCCAACTTCAACTCTTTATCGTATTGTTCTTTAACTCGCTCTTCTGTTAGAGGGTGATCCTTAAAATATTGCGAAAACCAAATATCGATAATCGCGGTTTGCTGGGCCATTCGAATCTTGAATTCATTTCCTGCCTGGGTTGTTAGACCGGTTTTTTTTGCATCCTGTATCACAGCCTCTTGCCAAACAAGGTCATTTGCAAGACTCTGCCGCAACTCGGGAGTATCTTGGGCTCCACTAGATAAGGCAAAAGAAACTGCGTCGTCTAATTGCTTGGCAGTAATTTTTGAACCATTTACGGTTACAAGCACCTTAGAGCCCGATTGAGCAACAGCAGCGCTAGCTATTAATAGAGTCAAAACCACACCAACAATACGCATGTTGTTTAAATTCACAATATTCATTCTTTAAGAGAGTTAATAAATGCCTTTCCCACATTATCCATTCTTTGCTGACTACATCCGGTAAAGGGTAAATAGCCTCTAATCAATACCAGCCGATTTAACAATAGCCTTAATGCCAAATGGCGATTAATAAAGTATATTGTGATTGAAATTAAATCAATTTACGCAAGGTGACAGCTAAATCATGGATTTTTTACAGCAAATTCAAAAATTAAACCCGACCAATGGATATAACTTACTTCGCATCACGGCAGGAGGCTTTCTCCTTCCTCATGGGTTAGAAAAATTTACAAACTGGGGCGTCAACCCCCATGCTGTTGAATTCTTTCAAATTGTTGGATTCACCCCCCCACAACTTTGGGTTGCAATTGCAGGGTTAGCTGAATTGATTGTTGGTATTTCTCTTTTCTTGGGAATATTTACTAGGGCAGCAGCATTAGGCGGTTTAGCTATCATGATCCTCGCCATTTACGCCCTGCATACCGCAAAAGGATTTATCTGGCTGTGGAACCTTGGAGGATATGAATACCCCATATTCTGGGGTATCGCATTTATAACAATCTTCATGAACACACGAAAGAAACAATAAACCTACACTTCAAATTTAATTTAGGTTTTTAAATACAAACTTTCCACCGACCATAGTAGCCACAGGCTTTATACCTTTAATTTGATCTGCGGGAACAGTCATATAGTCTTTATCCAACACTAAAAGATCAGCATATTTTCCTGCCTGCAGTGTGCCCAAATTGTCCTCTTGAAAAATAAAATACGCATTGCTTCGAGTGTGGGCAATAAGAGCCTGCTCTCGGGTAATTGATTGGCGATTTACCTTTTCGCCGTTAATCATTTTTCCTGTTACAGCAAAATACAGACTATAAAAGGGATTGGATGTAGTAACAGCAGTAGCATCAGATCCTAACCCCCAAATGATTCCGCTATCCTGAATGCGCTTAAACGGGGGCATATCCCATGCGACATCATTATGAACCTCGTGCATCTGTGCGCCCTGTATCAACGGTCGACTGTGAATGCCAGCATACATACCAAGATTTTGCATCCTGCGCAATTCCTTTTCATCAACTTGATCTAAATGCGAAAATACCCAACGATATCCCTTTATCGGCTTCTCACGATTAAGGGCCTCGTATTCATCTAGCAATGCATCAATTGCATTGGTCATCTCCACATGATTATTTAAGGTTAAACCCCTATCGGCAATTGCGCGAATAATTCTTCTTACCTCAACCAACTCTTCAGGCTTCACCTTAAAGTCATTGCGAGTTAGTGTAGTGGTAAATGGAGCATATGTAGTTTCCCCCCAACCAATGTTATCAAAGTAATCGTTACCTTGAAATGGCTTTTGACGGGCGATTTCTTGCAGTACCACATCCACTTCTTGTGGAGTCATAGGTTGACGTATAGTGGACCAAAAAGCCCTCGCATTTAATTGACCTCGCTCAGAAAGCCATTGGTAAGGCAAGTAGTGTTTTTCATCAACGCCTCTGCCGCCAGCATCATACCAAGCCGTTATACCCATTCCATTAATTTCAGCAACCAGCTTTAAGGTATTAGCACGCCACTGATCCACGTCCGGCAAAGGGAGTTTAGCTGCGATATAAGCCACTCCACCCCCTCCCTCAATCACACCCGTAGGCTTTCCATTAGCATTTTTTAAAATCTTGCCGCCTCTTGGGTCTGGCGTATTTGCATCAATATGCAATTCAATTAGAGCTCGTGTATTTAAAAAGCTTCTCCAATAAACTTCCTGCATGACAACTGGGTTGTTGGGTGCAACGAAATCCAGATCTTCCATTGAAAAACCTCTAGGATCATCAATAAATTGATGGCGAGACCATCCTCCGATGGTAATTATCCATTCACCTGGTTTAATGGACTTAGCTCGATCAGCAATTAGTTTTAATGCATCTTTACGAGAAAGAACATTATCCAATCGCAATTCATCATGCTCTGGAGCGCGTATAAAGTGCGCGTGATTATCTATTAAACCTGGAATTACTGTTTTCTTTTTTAAATCCAGCAACTTAGTATCAGGTCCTTTGAACTTCATAATGTTTTCATTTTTACCAACAGCAAGAATGCGCTGCCCTTTAACGGCAATTGCTTGCTCAACCTGAAACTGGTCATTTACGGTAACTATCTTTCCGTTGAATAAAATAGTGTCAGCATTCTCTGCAGCAACGCTAATGCCACAAATCGACGTCAAGCAAACCAAGATTAAGCTAACTATTTTCCTAAGAAAAACAGACTGCGTTGAATTCATCACTTTATTCCCCCTAAATTTCATAGCATTATGAATTGGCAATCAATAAAAGTTCAATAAAATAAAAAAATACTGGCTAGATTGTTCTGGAAAACCCCTAGTAATTAGATGTTTTAAAAAAACTTAATGTGTTTTTAAGACAGTTCTAATGAAATCAATCAAAATCTACACTGCTGATTTCTTAATTGATACTTTTCCTAAACGGTAAATATGACCAACGACAACCCACCCCAAAATGACGAAGAATTCGACTATGGATGTGAATGTGGCATGACACTCCTTAACGAACCGACCGAAGAGAACCTAAATAACGTAATTGATGAACTGGATGACGACGGGGTAATTTCGACAGAAATTGTCTATGGCTTACTGGCAACAATACTAATGAGTCTTTCTTCAGAGGATTCTGAAGATCATTAAATAAAAATTAAACAGAAATAGAGTATGAAAATATTTTTATTAGAAATTAACCACTTAATCACATAGGGTGTTTAGATGAAATTGAACCGCAAAGTAATCCGCCCGCTCTTCATGGCGTTACAAAATGTAATTTACTGTATTTCCCTTATTCTTATTGCAAACACTAGTTTTGCAGCTGATTCTCAAGATAAAAATGTAACACTAATAGTTCCGTTGGCGCCAGGTGGAATTGCCGACATTACCGCAAGACCACTTTCTGTAACGCTTGCGAGAGAGCTTGGACAACCGGTCATAGTTGAAAACAAAATTGGTGCTGGTGGCGCTGTTGGTATGGCCTATGCATCCAAGCAAAAACCGGATGGAAATACTTTATTAATGGCTTTGTCGAGCATCTTAATTATTCCCGAATCAGAAAAAGTGAGCGGAAAGCCTATCTCCTACACAATGGCCAATTTCACTCCAATCGCACTTGTTTCAGCAGATCCGACGGTTTTAATTGTGCGGGCAAACAGTCCATGGAAAACGCTAGAAGAGTTTATAAAAGATGCCAAAGCGCATCCAAACAAATTGTCGTATAGCTCTTCTGGAATCTATGGAACCACCCATGTTGCTCAAGCCATGCTATGGCAAGCAGCAGGCGTGGATTTGCTTCATGTACCGTATAACGGGGGCGGTCCATCAATGACAGCATTATTGGCAGGCCAAGTTGATGCGGTTGCCCAAGCCCCTGGAGTTGCAGCACCTCATCTAAAAGCGGGCACCATAAGACTCTTGGGAACCTGGGGAAATGAACGCCTCAAAGCCTATCCTGAATTACCAACTATGAAAGAACAAGGGTATGACGTTGAATTTTATATATGGTCTGGCTTATTCTCACCGTCCGGACTTACTCCAGAAAAATTGGCTCAACTTCGCAAGGCAGCAAAAAACTCAATCAATGATCCAACATTTATTTCAACAATGGCAAATATGAATACGCCAATTAAATATCTTGAGGGTGCGGAGCTTGATAAATTTATCAGCCAAGACCAAAAACGGCTCTCAGCCGTTATCAAGGCAATGGGCAAACTAGAATAATAGGGAAACAAAATGAAACTCATTAGGTTTATAAAAAAAGACGGTAATCAGACTGCTCTGATTGGACTGCTAAATGGCAAATATGTCGCGGAAATTGACATACCTTCTAACGGCAATGACACCACATTCTCTAAATCCAATGGGGATATGGCATCCTTAATAAGATTTTTATCCAATAATCCAAGCGATTTTCAAGCGTTACAGGATGGGCATTTTCAAGAAAAATCCAAGCTATATTCGCTGGATCAGATTCAACTGTTAGCCCCTATCATTCCCTCAACCATATTGTGCTCAGGTAGCAACTACCACTCACACAACAAGGAAAAAGCCAATGCCCCTTTATCGGGAAAGGAACCTGAATTTTTCGTAAAAACTGGAGATTGTGTTGTAGGGCCGAATGAAGGGATAGTTTGGGACAAAATACTGACCAATAAGCTGGATTCTGAAACGGAACTTGCAATCGTCATTGGAAAGCCTGGTCGGCATATACCGATAAATTCAGCCTTGGATCATGTTTTTGGCTACACAATAGTAAACGATGTAACGGCTCGAGACCGTCAAGTCCGATTTAAGCCAGATGGAAGCACTTGGTATGAACTTGGCCGTGGAAAAGCATTTGATTCTTCTGCACCACTAGGGCCTTGTATTGTTACTGCAGATGAAATTAAAGACCCCCAAGTCTTGGCACTTCGCACACGCATCAATGGAGAACTTCGTCAATCTGGAAACACCCGGGATATGATTTGGTCCTGTGCTGAATTGGTGCACTTTTTTTCCATCAACTTCACGCTTCGACCCGGCATGGTCATTATTACCGGAACCCCTGCCGGAACCGCATGGTCTTCCGATAAGTCCCTTGGAGGAAATTGGATGCCCTCAGAAGATGGCGAAAAAATTATCCCAGCAAAAGGTTATAACCAACAGGGTGACATTATCGAATCGGAGATAGAGGGCATTGGAGTACTTTGCAATCCCGTTATTTAATGCGTTATAAAACTAGAATAAAAAGGGGCTTTTCATGAAACCAAAGCATCTTGGATACCTAATGGCAGCATTATTATGTTTGTCGCTAGGCAACTTCGTCCAAGCACAAAATTACCCAAATAAACCCATTAGGATAATTGTCCCTTTCCCTCCCGGCGAAACCGGGGACATCATGTCTCGATTAGTAGGGCCAAAATTGTCAGAGCTATTGGGTCAACCGATTATTGTAGAAAATCGCCCGGGCGCTTCAGGGATCATCGGATTGGATGCTGTTGCCAAATCCGTGCCCGATGGTTACACCATTGGATTGGGCCAAGGCGGAACAATGACCACTCTGCCCTACACAAAAACCTCAATGCCCTATAACGCCATAAAGGATTTTTCACCAATCACCATATCAACCCTTAATTACCTTGGTATCGTAGCAAACAACAATGCTCCTTTTAAAAATCTTAGTCAAATGATTGAGTGGGCAAAAGCAAATCCTGGAAAACTAACATTAGGCACAAATGGAGAAGGTGGTTTTCCTCACCTAGCATTTGAACATTTGGCGCAGACTGCAAATTTCAAATTCACACACGTCCCCTACAAAGGCGCGTCTCAAATAATCACAGACCTAGCTGGAGGTCAAGTAATGATTGCCATTGGAGGAATTAGCAGTATCACCCCAAGCGTTCGCTCAGGCCTTATTACAATGATTGCAATCACGAATAAGACCAGAATTTCTTCTACTCCAGACTTTCCTACAGTGTCAGAAACCATACCGGGATGGGATTCAAATGGTTGGTTTGGCTATGTCGGACCTGCTGGTTTATCCCCACAAATAGTGAATAAATTAAATGAAGGGATCAATCTAATATTTAAGGATCCAAAAATTATCGAAAGCATGACTCAATCGGGGCTTATAGTTGTAACCCAATCACCACAATATGCTATTGATTTGATTAAAAGTGAAAACGATAAATACAGAAAACTAGTGCAAGATATTGGCTTTAAACCCCAGTAATGAAGGACTCAATGAATACCAATGAAAATACAATATTCAAAGATATATTAATTAACTCAGTTTTCAATAAATAATCGTACCCTTATTTCAAAAAAGCTATAGGGCTAAAATTCAAAATTACTGAGGTGCGGGCACTTGATCTCTATACCAATTTGAAATCCACTCTCCCGTTTGAATTAAGACTCCGTCCTTTTTTTGAATGTAATCCAATAGTTTTTCAAAATACGGAATGCGGTGAGGCGCACCAGTAACATAGGGATGCACACTAATTGCCATAACACGAGGGATGGATGCGCTCTCAGACCATAGGCGCTCAAAATGATCGACCCCTCTCAAAAACATCTCTTCCCCTCTATTGTTTTGCAATAACATCATTGGAATATCGTTTAGCTCAACGGTATAAGGAACCGATAAGACAGGTTTGGGGCTTGCTTGAATCCAAGTTGGCTGATCATCTAATACCCAATCGGCAACGTACTCAATTCCAGCACGCGACAAGCAATCGATTGTTTCATTGTTTTCCGTTAATCCAGGGCTTTCCCACCCTACCGGCGGTTTGCCACTAAATTTCTTAATTGCATCAACTGTTTGCTCGATCGACTCTAGTTGGTTTGGCAATTTATGCATGGGGCCTTGTATGAATCCATGTCCCATCATTTCCCAGCCTTTTTCAAGCCCTGCTTCAGCAACCCTGGGGTATGAAGTGCAAACAATGCCATTCGTTGCAAGGGTTGGCACAATATTTCTTTGGTTTAAAGCATCAAATATTCGCCAAAAGCCAACCCTCATGCCATATTCATGCCAAGCCCAATTAGGTAAATCAGGCTGCAATGGTTGACCCATGGGTGGACTTAAAACCGTTCTTGGCATTGCATTAGCAATTGACCAATGTTCAATATTGACAATCAACCAAACCACCATTCTTGCCCCTGCAGGCAAAACCAACCTTGGCCGATCCACAATTGCTGAATACTGAATACGATCACTCAATAATTGACTCATCCCATGTCTCCCTTTTTATTATATTGACATCAAATTAATTGTAAATAAATTATGCGGCAGCCTACACCATAAAATTTAAAGCATGCATAAGATTAGATTGCCGAAACTAAATCTATTTATTATATTTATCTCTTTTAGTCGTCTATACTACGCGACAATACTTAATATTTTAACAATCCGTACTTATTACAAGCAAATTGAATTAACAACAATGTTAAATTTTTAATCGCTTTTCGGGGGCTGTTAGCTCAGTTGGTAGAGCAGAAGACTCTTAATCTTTTGGTCGCGTGTTCGAGTCACGCACAGCCCACCAAATCAAGCAATTCTCTTGGTCGATCATATGCTAAAAAAACTAAATTGCTGCATTTTCATATTTTTTTCAACCCTATCCTTTGTTAATGCAGCAGAAATTAAGGTTATGAGTGCGGGAGCAGTTGAACCTGGGATTGAACTCGCAATCAATCAATTCGAACAAACCACTCATCACCATGTCAGCATTCAATATGGAACCGGACCACAATTAAACCAACGCCTATCTTCAAATCAAGTGGCCGATATTTTAATTGCACCAATACCACTACTGGATCAACAAATTAAGCAAACCAGAGTCATTGATGAAAACAAGATCGCAATCGGCAAGGTTGGAGTGGGTATTGCAGTCAGAAACCAATTATCGGATCCTGACGTATCGACTCCTGAGGCGCTAAAAACAGTTTTATTAAATGCAGATTCCGTAGTCTATAACGAAGCTTCAACTGGAATTTACCTTGAAAAACTATTTCAAGAAATGGGTATAGGTAATGCACTAAAAGCTAAGACAACTCGCTATGCAAACGGCGAACAAGTTCTGATGCACATTATTAAAGGCAGCAAGAATGAAATTGGTTTTGGCGCAATTACCGAAATTAAGCTTTTTGAAACCAAAGGCTTGAGGCTAGTTGCCCCACTTCCAGCGGCGATTCAAAATTATACAAATTACGGCGCAGGCTTAATGAGAGAATCTCCCAATCCAGAACTTGCAAAAAAATTATTGCTTTTTTTATCAACTCCTATAGCTAAGGCGGCCTACAAAAAGGTTGGAATTGAATAAATTATCCTACCCAGTCTTGTAGCAACCCATTTCAAAGCAAGCATTTACAGTCGATACAGGATTCTGCCATTTTTCCACAGGACGTTTTCCGCTAGCTGCTGGCCCAATGCCATCTTAATAAGTTCAATATCGCTCACTTCAAACGGTCTTTTTGCTCTGGTTGAGGGGAGGTCGGTTCCAAAAACCAATGCATTTGGATTTCTTGCTGCAATTTGTTCTAAAGCCCTTGGAATATTCATATCTACCCGTCCAAAACCGGTGGCCTTTACAAATGCGCCAGCATCCACGAGATCTAGGGTAATTGGGAGCCCTTTTTCGGTCATCCCCAAATGATCAATAACAATCCTTGGTAATTTTGATAGCTTGCTTACATGCGGAGCTAGATCACTTGCATCCGCATAAATCTCCGCATGCCAACCCCCGACGGAATTTACTCGCTTTGCAAGAGCAACAACATCGTCAATAGCATCAATATTTCCACGGTAAACGTTAAAACGCACCCCTCGAACTTGAATTTTGCTTAACTCAATAATTTCATTATCCGAAATATTTTTTGGAACTTGAGTTACCCCGACCCAATTAGGCCCCAAAGTGGGAAGTGTTGCCTTTAAATAAGTTTGATCAAAACCCTGAAATGATCCAGACACAATTGCGCCGGAAGATATATCCAGTGGTTTTGTTTCTTTAAGGTATTGGGTGAGTGTAAAAATCGGAGGTGTATACCCCTGATTTACAGTAATCGGAAAACGGGGGTCAATAATATGGCAATGCGCATCAAATATATGTTGCGCCTTCTGATTAATCGCACAACCGGATAATGCAACTCCAAATACGCCAGCACCGCCAATTAAAAAATGTCGACGCCTAATATCTTGAATATCTCCATCAAAATTAGATTTCAATCCAACGCCTTTACTTAAAAACCTTCTGCATATACACAAGCAAATCCGCACGATCGCTTGCACTGGAGATGCCATCAAATGGCATTCGATTTCCAGGGATCATTTTTTGCGGATCGGAAATATATGCATCTAGATTTTTTAAACTCCAGGTTATATTGCTTTTCTTTAACGCTGGAGAATATCGAAAACCCTCTACTTGACCGGATTTTCTGCCAAAAACTCCAAAGAGGCTAGGTCCAACCATATTGGCCTCACTTCGATTAATTGAATGGCAAGTCTTACAGCTTTCAAACACTATCTCACCCCTATTCTCACTTGTCTGGGCCAAAACAAATTCAACCCGTACAAATAGAATCAAGATTAGGGATGTATAAAAAATATGTTTTAATTTCATTGTCTTCATGTACAGATTTTCTTAAACCAATAGGCCTGGATTTTTTATATATTTGGTTTTTATAGCGTCAGCAGTCCAATAAGCCAAAGCCCCAACCAACCCAGTTGGTTGATACGCACTGTTATGAGGAAAAACATTTGCCCCAATGACAAATAAATTTGAGCAATCCCATGATTGCTGATATTTATTAACCGCGCTATTCCCTGGGTGTTCGCCCATAATTGTCCCCCCGGTATTGTGCGTACTTTGGTAAGGAGTAAAACTCCACGGCTTATCCGAAGCTGAAGCGAGGCTTGAGCGGGTTGGATTCATCATTTTTACAAAAGCATTCACTACTTCTGCACCATGTTTTCCAAGTTTTTTCTCATTCTCTTTAAAATCAAATGTAAGCCGCATCAAAGGCTGCCCTAGAGCATTCTTGTATGTAGAATCCAAATCCAGATAATTCCCTTTGTTTGGCAACACCCCTGAACGAGTCGTAATGCTCATAGCCGTCTGATACCACTTAGCCGTTGCTGCTTTCCACTCCTTGCCCCACATAGGCGTTCCACTAGGAACGGGCCTATTTCCAATTGGAAGGGCCGTATTGTGACCCGCAGAAACGATATACCCACCAACAAACCCACCTTGGGTTCGATCAAAGTTCCAATTTCCATGGTAATCATCGATTACAGAATTGGTTCCACCAGCAGAAATAAATGGATTAAAAAAACGATTCTCAAAAAATAAATTTGCGCCCACTCCAGTGTCATACGCATAATTCTTTCCAATAATTCCATCCCCACTAACCGGATCATATGGCTTACCTATTTGCGACAAAAGCATTAGGTGTACGTTATTAAATGCATAGGCACACAAAAGCACAATTGAAGCCGGCTGTTCAAATTCATCTCCATTTAATACATTCGTATAGAGAACCCCGGTAACACGTTTTCCACTTGAGTCCTTAATGACTTTAGTAACCCACGAATGGGTTCGCAACTCAAAATTAGGGTTTCGCATCGCGATTGGTATTACCGTAATATGAGGACTGCCCTTTGCATTTGCTTCACAACCGAAGCGTTGGCAATATCCACAATACTGGCAAGCCCCAAAGGCTGCCCCATCTGGATTGGTATAAGCCTTGGAAGCATTTGCCGATGGACGCGGAAATGGGCTATACCCTGAACTTATAGCCGCCTCAGAAAACATTTTTGAGGATAAAATATCTTTTAATGGCGGCAATGGATAATCACGAGCACGAGGGGCCTCAAAAGGATTCCCGCCTGCCTGCATTAATCCATTTATATTCCCGGCTTTGCCGGATACACCAGCTGTTCTTTCAAATTTGTCGTAATAAGGCTCAAGTTCAGCGTAGGTAATACCCCAGTCCTGAATCGTCATATCCTCTGGAATATATTTTTTTCCGTATCGATCTTCATATAGCGTACGAATTTTAAAATCCATATCCGTCCAACGCCAAGTACCGCCACTCCAATGAATGCCAGATCCACCCACTCCCTCACCGGGAAGGAAAGACCCCAACCTTCGAATTGGCAATGCCTCTTGATTCACCATATTACGAGCTGTAATTGTATCCCGCGCCGCGTTCTGCATTAGTTCTTGTCGATGTACATAACGCAATTCATCGCGAATATTCGGAACGGCATAGTCACTAGCTGTTGTGCGCATATCACCACGCTCTAATGCAACAACTTTCAAACCTGCTTCTGTAAGCTCTTTCGCCAATATTCCTCCAGTCCACCCAAGACCAACAATGACTACATCAACTGATTGCAATTTCGTGACCATATTGCCCTCCGATTAACTTAAATCCGCAATACCATACATGGGCGCTAAATATTTCTTATTAAGAAATTTTTCAACATTTTTAGCATGAATCGACACCACCCCAGGAAATCCAATCAGTTTCCAACCTGCCTTATTCCGATTGCCGCCATAAATAGGATCAGCAAACATTCCCTCCATTACATTTTGATAAAGTATTTCGAAAAATATTTTTGCAGGCAGGCCGCTATCAAAAGAAACCTTGCCGCTCTGAAGTCCCAATAAAAACTCCTCCCGCTGAGGTGTGGATAATTTTTCGAAATTTTTTAAATAGTTTTTCCGGCAATACGCATTTGAATCGGATATTCCAGCGCGATATAGCTCTGCAGGTGTTAAAGGTAATTGATACCCTTGATTTGGCAAACCTTTTTTCCACGGGCCCTGCATATATAGCCTCTCCCCTTTTCCCCAGCCTTCAGCTAAGGCACGATCAATATATATATTGATCCCTATATCCGTTCCTTTTGGGGATAACTCATCGGCCGGAATCATATGATCAACTACTGTCTCTATAAATGCCTGCTCATCTAGATTTAAATAAAGATACCCAACATTGACATTTAATTGTGTATTTTCATTGACTGCGCTATTTTTATTATCTGCGTTTACCGTCGACGAATAAGGTGTGGTTACGGCAACCGCACCACCAATTGCAGTGTTTTTTAAAAAAGATCGGCGATCAAGTGCCTTTTTTTCCATGGGATCTCCTATTCGTTATTTTTATTATTAAGCTTAAGCAATACACCTTATAGATAATTTAAGAATTAATCTACTGATATTTTTCCTGACTTAACAAGCTTGCTCCAATCAATCATTTGGGATTTAATAAATTTATCCGCCGCCTCAGAGTCCCCAATAAATATCTCACCACCCAAACTGGATACTTTGTCACTCACTTCCGGAGATTGCATAACTTTAGCAATTGAATCCGAAATCTTTTTTAAAATTCTCGAGGGAGTTGCGGATGGTGCAAAAACCCCATTCCATTCGTAAACCTCATAACCCTGAACTCCAGACTCAACCATAGTAGGGACATTTGGCATTGATAATGCCCTTTTTTTACTAGTAACAGCTAATGCATTAAGTCTAGCTGATTCAACATATTGCTTTGTTGATGCCACGCTTCCAAAAACTATTGGCACCTGACCACCAATCACGTCATTTATTGCCAGCGCCCCTCCTTTATAGGGAATATGCTGCATTTCTACCCCTGCCTTTATTTCAAATAAAGCCCCTGCTAAATGCTGTGCAGAGCCATTCCCAGAAGAAGCATAGGAAATTTCATTAGGCCTAGCTTTTGCTATTGCCACCAACTCCTTAACTGATTTTGCTGGAAAGCTTGGATTTACCAATAAAACATTTGGATACAAAGCCAACAATGCAAGCGTCTTAAAATCCTTGTTGGGATCATAGGGCAATTTTGAATACAACGAAGGATTTACGGAGTAGGATGAAGCGTCCAATAACAAGGTGTAACCATCGGGATTCGATTTAGCAACATAACTCGCAGCTATCTGTCCGCTAGCACCGGGCTTATTTTCTACAACAATAGATGTACCCAATAACTTTCCAAGAGGGTTGGCGATTGTCCTTGCCATTAAATCTGCAGTTCCACCGGATGGATAGCTCACAATTAAACTAATCGGTCGAATTGGCCACTCCTGAGCGTAAGAAAACTCCCCTAAAAATATCCATGAAATTATAAAAACCACCTTTATGAAGACTTTCATTTCTTACCTTTAAAAAATATGGGTTATTTAAAACTCTTTGAAACCGATTCCAAATCTTCAGGAGATAACCAACGCCACTGCCCTACCTCTAAGTTTGTAGGCAAAACATACTCACCAATAGAGGATCGATGCAATCCCGCAACATGATTTCCAACGGCACCCATCATCCTTTTCACTTGATGATATCTACCCTCAACAATAGTCAGCACGAGTATATTTTCTGATTTTTGAAAACACGACTTCGCAAAGCATGGTCTAGGATCATCATCCAAAACAACACCTCCCATCAGGTGATCTATCTGCATCTTGGAAATGGGTTCTGTTGTATGGACCTCATAAACTTTACCAATATTTTTTTTTGGCGAAGTCATTTTATGAATAAATTGCCCATCATCAGACATTAAAATCAGTCCTGTAGTATCAAAATCAAGGCGCCCTACACACTGCACACCCCTTTCTACAAGTGGACTTGGCAATAATCCGTAAATACTTGGGTGGCGACTAGCCTTATGAGAACACTCATAGTTCGGTGGCTTATAAAATGCTATATAGGCTTTTTCATGATATTCCCAGTCCAAACCATCAACATTTAACTGCAACTTTTCACTGCATAACGACTCTTCGGGATCTTCAGCCAAGATGCCGTTCACCCTGACTAAATCAGCCAAAACTAAATCTCTGCAATAGCGTCGAGTTCCAAATCCTTGGCTCTTCATCTTGTTTTTTAACTTAATAATTTCATCATAATTATTGTTAGAGCCAA
>CAIKFU010000085.1 GCA_903826775.1 uncultured beta proteobacterium
TACTAAATTAATAGAAAAATAGCTCTGTCGTTATAATCACAAGTTGGTTCGGAGAGGTGGCAGAGTGGTCGAATGTACCTGACTCGAAATCAGGCGTACTAGCAATAGTACCGAGGGTTCGAATCCCTCCCTCTCCGCCAGAATGTCAATAGAAATCTAGGTTTCGCACCAATTTTTCTTTCTGTTCCCTCAACAGTTCCCTCATATCATCTAATTAGGCATACCTAGTTAGCATATCTTTACCTAACAAAATCAAGTTATTGGTAATGAGCATACAAATTCTTGGGTGTTGTGACAATATGACCCCCACAGGACCCATACAAGGTGAGCATGGGGGGTATGAGGACTCCAGTGAGTAGCTTACGCATGGGCAGACCTGAGGTTTGGTTAATGAGAGGATGATTTACACCTTACTTCTACTCTTTGGATGACGGCTTACGGCCAATAAGCGACGCTTAAGCATAATTTTGTATTGCTAATCCTGTGGCTCAAACGTCAATTGACTATGCTAGGATTTAGTTAAAAGACCCACCCCAAATAACTATATGAAAAGGATAGGCATGAAATTCAAATTACTTTTATTGGTTTTGTGCTCACTGCCACTGCTAGCTAGGGCGGGTACTGAACCTAATTCTGCGATGAAGTTTTCCACTCCGATTGCCCCTGGCGTAGCTGTACCGAACAAAATTGAGAGTTCTATCGGGACGCTAGATTTAAATTATGGATACCCCAAAGCATCAACTGTAGAAAAAATCTACGATAACCTTGATCGGTCCCGTGCTTTGCAAGCCTATCTCATGGCCATACCGATCGTTAACCAAGCAGGGATGCGTGATTCGCTTACTAAGTTTGGTCCTGTTAATCAGACTGATGTGATTTGGGAAAACTTGGTTGATGCCCGTTCTGTAGAGCTCACAGCAAATGACAATACGATCTATAACTTTATTTGGCTAGATACTAAGAAAGGTCCATTAGTTGTAGAGGTTCCCCCAGCAGTTTTAGGGGGCGTGAATGATTTTTGGTATCGCTGGGTTGCTGATGTTGGCATTACTGGAGAGGACAAGGGCAAAGGCGGAAAATATCTCATCTTGCCGCCAGGCTATACGGGCGATATACCGGCTGGTTATCAAGTAATGCGTCCAAGCACTTATGGCAATTGGCTATTCTTTAGGGCATTCCTAGTTAATGGATCTACTGGGCCTGGTGTTGAGTCGGTGAAGAAAAATCTGAAGATCTATCCGCTTGCAGATGCCGCAAATCCTCCCGCTATTAAATTTGTAAACGCTTCTGGTGTTCCTGCAAATTTTGTTGCACCTGGCGACTATACATTTTGGGAAATGTTAAACAAGGTCATTCAGGAAGAGCCTTCTATTGGCAGTGACCCAACTACTCTTGGCCTATTTGCTTCTGTTGGTATCGAAAAAGGAAAACCTTTTACTCCCGATCCTAGGATGAAGAAGATTTTGGCTGATGCGGCAAATATTGGCGCTGTTACTGCACGTACTATCGCCTTTAAAGTGCGTTCAAAAGATGCTTACTTCTACCCCAATAGCTCATGGCGCTTGCCATTTTTTGGTGGTTATAAGTTTGAAACCTCTCCTGGTGTAACCAACATGGACGGCTACATCTTTTATTACTACTTCGCCACAGGCATTACTCCAGCGATGGAAATGAAAATGGTGGGTCAGGGGTCGCAGTATCCCTGGTCAGTACAGGACTCTAAGGGCAATCCATTTGATGGCAGCAAGACCTATAAGATGCACCTGCCACCCAATGTTCCTGTAAAAGATTTCTGGTCAGTCATTGTGTATGACAACCAAACACGCTCTATGGTGCAGACAGATCAAAAATCTCCAAGTGTTAGCAGTCAGAACAAAGCACTTAAAGCAAATGCCGATGGATCTGTCGATGTTTATTTTGGTCCAAAGGCTCCACAAGGGTATGAAAACAATTGGGTGCAAACGCTTCCTGGAAAAGGCTGGTTTATGATCCTGCGTCTTTACGGTCCTCTCGAGCCTTGGTTTGATAAAACTTGGCGACCTGGTGAGATAGAGCTTCAGAACTAACGTATCCATTTGCACTAGCGGCGATGACTAATTCCTAGTTGCTAGTGCATTACCGACGATATGTCTGCTTTGGGTTGCGATTTCAACCGGTCGATGCAACACACTACAAACTGCGTGAGCAGAAGGAGTGTTACTAATTATTGTATTTAAGAAGTAAAGTGAGGTAGAGGGTAGAGGTGATGCCTATGCACTTAAGTCCATGGAGTTGTGAATCGCCCTAACAAAGTCCGATTGCGTGATGATGCCAACTAGTAATTTATTTTCATCAATAACAGGTAAATGATGGTGCCCATCGCCCTCAAAAATACCCACTAAATCCAATACATTTCGGTTTGAACTAATAACTCTGACGGGTTTTTGCATTATTTGACCTACTGCATTAGGGTATGCATCGTTAAAGTTTGAATGGGTTTGTTTGAATCCATTGCGCATAAATCCTTTTAGGCGTTGTCCAAAAGATTGGTGAAAATCTACGGCAGCAGACCTTAAAAAATCTTCTAAAGTAATGATGCCTACTACTCTAGAATTTTTATCGACGACGGGTAATGCCTTAATGTGATTTTCTCTTATCTGTTTCCATGCGATTTCTAATGGGGTTGCCATTTCAACGGTAATGATTGATTGAGTCATGATATCTGAGCAAGTAATAGCCTTTAACCTCTGCTCATATGCGTGTAGTTCGACTTGGTTAATGATGTTAGCCAAATCGCCACTATTAATATCAATAAACTCTTTGTATTTTGATAACGCTTGATTGATAGCGAGTTCATCGCCATATTGATTGTTTACAGGAATCTTTGAAGAACTGTTTTGCAAATTTTGTGGATGAGGGTATTTTTTGTGGGTTGCTCTGTTATAAAGGATGCCGGCTATTACAAGCAAAATTGAATCAATCAGCACGGGAAATAATGCAAATCTGAAAGTGATAGTATGGCCTAGTACTGCACTAAGGGCTGTTGCTGCAGCGGGGGCATGTAGACAATTAAAATAGAGCATACCTAATATGGAGATGCCAATTGCCAGTGGCATACTAATACGAACGTCGGGTATTAAAATTGCACATGAAACACCCACTAGCGCAGCGATCAAGTTTCCGCCAATAACCGCTTTTGGTTGTGCCATGGGGCTTGACGGTAGCACGAAAACAAGCAGTGCACTCGCCCCCAAGGAGGCCATCGCCCAATCATTAATTTGGGTAAATTCACCGATAAATTTGGCTAAAATGGCAACAAATGCACCCCCAGAAATTCCGCCAATAATTGAACGCCAATGCTCCGACCAAGGAACAGGGTTTTGATTTCCGTCCACGATCCAATGCACATACTTTTTCAAATTCATGCTTAATCCGATTTAAGGTTCGAAGATTACTGGTTAGTAGAAAAACCCATGGGAGCCCAATACAGAGACAAAAATAGTAGCAAGGCTTACAAACAGCAGAATCCAATGGATCAACTGAATGCGCTTAAAATTTTCGTTAATGTGTGCATGGTTTTGTTGTAGGTTGATACGACGTTGAATTAGAGGTTCGACAACAAAAAGTGCGAGCATGAATATAGCCCAGATGAAAACCATGGCATGCATCCAAAAGAATTGGGGTTGTGTAAATCGATCCCATGCATGAAAAAGAGATGTCATGTAAAACCCAGTGATACCGGTAATTATCACAAAGAATTTGACAATAAAGGAAAAAGAACTTTCAAATATTTCAAATATTTTTAATTGTTCTTGGGGTTTAAAATTTCTTTTAATGGAGGGGAGAATCACGGCAGTGACAAATCCGACCCCGCCTATCCAAAAGACAATGCTGATTACATGCAAAGCTCGGACAATGGTTAAATTATTCATGTGTAGTAATTATTAATAACCTTTTGCCATGATGACCGCTGCAATTATAGGAATTGGAAAAATGTGCATTTGAATAAATACAATACGGTAAGCCTTTTTTGCTAAATCCGCTGAAGTTAAATATTTCTCGTATCCGTGGCTGGATTTTAAAGATTGAAGTAACCTCAACAAGAGAATTGAATAAATGAATAGGATTCCAATAGAAATAATTTTGATCCAAAAAAAATAGTTATCAAAATAATATACCTGAGATTTTTCGCCATAATAAACTCTTCCCAGGCCAAAAATGACTGCTCCCAATAGTAGTCCTATTGACCAACAATTAAGCTTTATCAGGAAGCCCACTTTTTTCCTATCAATGGGAAATTTGAGGATCGCGTATTCACCAAAAAGAATGGATATAAAGCTAAAAACAAACAGATGATGAAGTACGGCTAGGATTGTAGTATTCGAAATCATGTCATTAAAATTTATTGAAAGTAATTACCCTGGCTTGCCATCGGGGCGAGGTTTAACTAATAAAGGTATGTATTTAAATAAATAAAGAGAAAAAGCAGTTGCCCAGAACAAGCCAGCAACAATTAGTAAATCATAAAACCACGGATTATTCCCAATATTGGCAATGAGCCAGAAAATAAGTGTTACCTGAATACAAAGATAGCTAGTATTTTCAATAAACCCAGTGGTTAATTGCCTGCCCGTATGACCTAATGCTGTTCGGGTAATCATGCCCATGATCAAGCCGCTGGTTGCGCCAATCCCAAATACATGAAGGGCAGGGTAAATTGTCATTAAACCTAAATGCGATAACCCAAGAAGAATAAATCCTACTGGGATCCAGGCGTATGACAGATGGAGAATCCAGAGAATGGGTTTGCCTATTGTTGCCAGTGGTCTCCACCCCCAAAGCAGCAACAGATAAAGCAGGGCTGTAGAAAAACTTGCTAGAACAATAATCACGCCACTTGATTCAATGTTCTGCATTAAAAGAGTAAGCGCACCTCCAATTATCGTTAACCTGGTTAAACTTGCATTCTTATATTGTTTTAGTCCCACAATGGCGTTGGCTGTAAAACTAGGAATGACGCGGTTTCCAATAATTGTTTCGATCATGATGATCATATAAAGACACGAGAACAAAATCTTGTTTGGATCCAGATTTAAGTAACCAAAATCGGCTAAATAAAAAAGTCCATTTAATATTCCAAGTACAGTCAAAATAATGGGGAGAAATAAGTTGCGATACATTTTCCTTGTTAATAGTAGGCGTCCAATAGTTATTGCGATGACAGGAAGAAAAATCACATCCAAAACAATCAAGCTAGTACCAAGAAAAGCGCCAATCCTCCCGCCAACCCAAAGTAGAGTTAACAGAAATAACGATAAGCCTTTCGGGGTATCTAGACCGGTCCAAGCGCGCACTGCTGTTAAGGAAAAGCCCGTTACTACGGTGGTAGCAAAGCCAAAAATCATTTCGTGGGCATGCCACTGCATGCCGATAATGGTTCCAGACGGTCTTAAGCCCTGTCCTTGCATTTCTAGTAGCCATTCGCCGATGGCAAATATACCCCAAGATGCAGCTAAAAGATAAAAGGGCCTAAAGCCAAGTGCGAATAAGTTAAATTTATTTTGCTGCATTTCGTTTGCGCCCTATATGATTTATTGTGTATTCGATTTGAACTATTTAAATAAGATGCATGGCGATATTCTGGATATAAATGTCAAAGTATTGGCATGACAATACTTTTATTTTTCCTGACACATCGGAGATTATGGCTGCATCGCCAAAAGAGTCGACTAACTTTTCAAAGTTTATATGTTGTTTCATTTATTTGGTTTGTCAATCTGGTAATCTTTAATGGTTGATTGATTCATAACAAGTATATTATATATATCTTTTAATTTAGACGAAATATATTGATAAAGCTCTTTAAGCAAATAAAGCACTTTAAGAAATATTAATTGAATTTACACAGAGGCAATAATTAAAAAAAGATTTTATCCAATCGAAACTAAAACGGCCAATAATATAGCTGCAATAAGATTGTGTAATACAGTTAACAAAAGTGGAAGTTCATTGCGATTAATTAAAAAGCCTAAAAGAAATTCTATGCAAATAAAGGCAAGTAAAAATATTCCTATTCGTTTTCGATTATGCAAGAAAAAGTGGATTGAAAGTCCTAAAATTCCGATAGCAACCCCAATAGAAAAATATAAATGCAGGGAATAGGTAGTTATCCCATTTTGATCCTTTGGGACAACCTGAGGATCGATAAATGGCTGTTGAAAAATATTTAAGTTATTCCAATTAGTCAATGGTTGACAAAGGCAATCAATCAAACTTGGACAGCTTAATCCTATAAAATTGCTGCTTACTAGACCACCAAGTGCAATATCCAATACAAGCAAGGTAAAAGTAAGTATTTTAAAAATATAGCCGGCATGAGAAAGGGGTAGATCACGAGACTTATTAAATGTAATCTGCGATAGCCGCCAGCAGAGACTTAATAATAGAAAACCTGCAATCAAGTTGCCCAAGGTGATTGCAGGCATCAATTTTCCTGAGGTCCAACGCCCCAGTACCGCAAGGAATATAACCAACAATACGGCTAATCCTGATAACCAGCGTGACTTGATGTTTTTTGGCTTCCTATTAAATTCAATAAATATCAACAGTAACAGTAATGGCAATAGAACCACTGCAAGTATTCGGTGAGAACCTCTAGCAAACACAATTGGTGCGCTAGTTTTAAGTTCGGTGGAATGTTTGATTGACTGTGGGGTAGTTTGCAAAATTTCACCAAAACAATTTGGCCAAGGGGAGCATCCCAATCCATTTCCAGAAAGACGAATGTACGCGCTAATGCCGATGATCATCAATACTATTAAGGTGCAGAGGGGAGCTATCCACTTAAGCTTTGCGAATTTGGATGAGTTATTGTCCATGGCTTTTTATGTATCGGGAGTGTGAAGTTTTCTATTTAGGCGTGATTTTGAATGGCGTTTTTGATTGATGGAAGAAATTTATCCGAAAAACAGGCATGTTCTTCAAGCCCTTGAGCAAAGAATTCTGGGATTACCGAATCAACCATCTGAACGGATCCGCAAACATAGACCTCATGACCACTCAGATTGGGAAAGTCTGCCAATACCGCCATGTGAACCAGACCCTGTCTACCCACCCACGCATCTTTTGAGATGGGTTCGGATAGTACCGGCACCGCATGAAAATTTGGGTGTTCTAGTTGCCATTGATTTAGCAAATCCAACCTATAAAAATCTTCTTGATTTCGGACGCCCCAGTAAAGCCACATTGAGCGCTCGATTTTGCGATAAAAAGCGTCTTCAACAATACTCTTAATAGGGGCAAATCCAGTGGATCCCGCAATTAATATAATAGGCAAATTGCTTTCATTAAGTTTAAATTTTCCAAATGGACCTTCAAATTTAAGTTGATCCCCAACTTTAAGCTCATTAAATACTAATGTTGTAAATAACCCATTTGGTATTTTTCGGATATGCAGTTCAATATGATTATTTTGATGGGGTGGGTTTGCAAATGAGAAGGCGCGTCTTTGTCCGTCATCAAGAATAAAATTAATGTATTGTCCAGCACTAAATTCAAATTTGTTTCCAGAAGGAAAAGTTAAATTAAGGATAATGAGATTGGGGCTAACTCGATCTATGGATGCCACTGTGGCTACATAAACTGTATCGAGTTGTTTAGCTATCGAAGAATCATGTGGAATTTCAATTGCAATATCTGATAGAGGGGTGGCGCAACACATTAGCACTTGACCATTTCCCAGCATTACTTTCGTTAATGCATTTAGCTGGTATGGGCCTGGGTTAACTTGTCCATGAGCTACTGTGCATAGGCAAAGCCCACAGCCGCCGTTTCGACATTCGTATGAAAGGTTAATTCCATTTCTTAGACCTGCATCCAATATCGTCTCGCCTGTACGAATTGCAATGGACTGAGGGTTGTTAGAGAAAGTTAGCTGAAAGCTCCTTTTTGATTTTCCAAATAGGCGAAGCGTAGCCCAAGGCAATAATGCGAGTAGCATCGTGATGCTTAAGGTTAGCGCCCAGATGTTGATTAGCGATTTTTCGTATAGCAATGGAAATAGGGTAAGGTAAAACCAATCTAGGTTAATGCTAGTTACGGCGACGCCTAGGTTAGCAGGGCCGCCTTGGCTTATGACCGGTTCGATTAGCGCAAGAACAATTAAGCTGATTAACAGACTGATCGTAATTGCTTTTGGTGGTGTCGTTTTTGCTTTTGGAACTCGTTGGACATGAATCCACATTAATAAAAGAACCACCAATGAAATCCCAATATGCATGAATGCAAGCAGAGAAAAGAAGCGATCGCTAACACTGCTGGGGTAGATAAAGTTGCGAATTAATGTACCGCCAAAACTGGGCAGTGCATCAAGCCATTCAAAAGTCGTAACAATGACAAATTGCGCCAATTTATCCCATGGCAACATGAAGCCATTAATGCCTGATATATAAATCAACCAAATAAGTGCTAAACCAGTCATCCAAGAAAACCAGCGGAATCCGCGAAAACGATCAAAGGCAAAGTAACGAACCATGTGCAATAACATCATAAAAACGAGCGCATCTGATGCATATCGATGAATGCTGCGTAAGATGCCGCCAAAAAACCATTGGTGATGCGTGATAAGGTCTACTGAAGAGTAAGCGTCCGCAACACCAGTTTCAAAAAAAGCGTAAAGATATAGCCCGGTACCTGCTATCACCCAAAAAAGAAAAAACGTTATCGCGCCAAGATGATACAAAGGGTTGAGACGATTGCCAAATACCCAATTAAACAGTGCTTCAGTATGCATAAATAGCCACTGTAGGCTAGTTTGTAAATGGCGAATCATGTTGTATGGTTTAGCGTTGTAAGTGAATCGGTGGGGTTTCGTACCGACTGAATGACGATCATGATGAATAGCAAACCGCCGATAATTGCAGCGAGCCCACCAATTCCCATGAGTCCCATACCCAATACTTCTCCTGTGCTACGAAGTACTTGATCGGCACCGGCTACTTTCCGCTGTACACCGTATCCACCAGACCATACCAAACCAATAATGTGAAAAAATTGGCCTAGCCCGTATATGTACGGTTGAGCAACAGCTATTTTTCCAATGACTGGTCTATAACCGAGTTTTGGCAATAAATGGTAAACCAGTCCCATAAAGGCTAAAGTGACACCGACGATGCAGCCGTGATAGTGCGCTGGTATCTTAACGTTGTTGCCGTTGATAACGGCGCCAATTAACCCTCCGGCAGCAAATAAGAGCATTGAAGAAATGAGTGCAGCGCGAAGCGGTTTATCGATTTCGGTGGGATTGGTAATATTGCGTAAACCAAAACACAGAGCCAGAGCAATGGGTGCTATTGCAAGACCTCCTCCAAGACGCATTGCCCAAGTGTGCAAATTACGGTGTTCGACTGTTGCTACATCGTATGCTAGATATGCGTATGGTGTTACGAACACGCTTGCCAGTGCAAAGGCAAGCATGAGCACTGCCATTCTGGGCGAAAGAAGGGATCGTGCGCCGCACGCGCTTCCAAGCCATAGCCACGATACCAGCATCAGTAGCGTCCAAGTGAACTGTAGTGCGTGGCCGCCTCCCCAAAATAGGATTTCATAATAGGCTTTACCGCTAATTGATTGCGTTAGCGTAATAAAAGACCAACCAAACGCAAGCAGCGCAATGGCTGAAGCAATAACACTTGCGCTTACTCCAAAGCGTAGTGCGCTGGCACCATCAATAAGAAAACCAACCTTAGGGGCAGAAAATAACCCTCGTAATACCAGTACGCCTGAACCAAGCCCAAACACCAGGAGACCTGTAATGAATGTGCTGTTATCAAGAACTGGGATGTAGTTGGCCATAATCGGCTCTCCGCGCGAAACAAATGCAGAGATGGACATAATGCAGGTGCCGATACTAGCTAACCCAAGTGCAATCCAGCCGCTAATTATTCCAGAGCGTGTTCCATTGATACTCCATAGCATTCCTGCAACCGCAACAAACCAAACAAGCACAGATAAATCCACGTGCAATATAAGTGCCGTTCTAAAAAAATCACTACCGGGTAAGATTGTATTAACCCCCGGAGTTCTCGATGCGACTAGCAGCAATGAAAAAACTCCTGATCCAATGAGGGCGCATATTCCTAGCCAGAGCCAACCTTTTGCTAAATTTTTTCGTGAATCTTGTGGAATGGGTATGGAAAATTGAACATCAGAGGTAACTGAAAGCGCAGTGGATTTTTGCAGACTAAATAAGTTGGATAATAAATAAATTTTCATTGGAAGGTAATTCCGTCTTTTGAGGAATCAAAGTCAATCACAAGAATCTGAGCAGGCTTCAAATCCACTGTTTCCTCTCGACTATAAATAAATTCTGATTTTCGACTATCGTCATTGAGCCGAACCAAAATTCGATGAGTTCCAGAAGGAACTTGAAGTCGGTGATACACAGATGAAGCGCCATCTTTAGATAGGCCAGCCGGTAAGGCAATTTTCTGGTAGTTTATGACCCCGTCAATTGATAACTCGACTTTGACGGGCGATCGTTCGCGCGGACAGTGGATGGGGGCGCGCATATTCGGAGGTAGCTTTAACAATTCAGCTTCGGTAGATTTATGACACTCTGAAATAGGCTTGCCATGATGGTTAAAGCTTAATTTGATCATCGCTTGTTCTGGAGCCAGTGCCTGATACGGCGGCCATTGAGAAAATATACCAATAAAAAGAGCAAACATTCCATAAAGTGTGATTTGGCCCAATACTGACAACAAGCTAAAGGTCTTTTTATTATCCATTTCTTGATGTTTCTGATAGTGAGTTAAATTGATTAAGCGGAACAATGGTATTTTTAAACTCCTCTAATGCATTGGTAAGCGCAATCTCTTCTCCAGCATTTGCCCAAGAGAAGCCAACTTTCTTCATCCGTGAATCTGTGGTTCTAAAATGAGGCTCACGAACACCTTCAATGCGTTCTTCCATCCATTTTTGACCAAGCCTGAATTCGCAATTATTTGATTGGCAGCCGCTGATCAATACGCCTGCAGCTCCATCGCGAAGGGCATATTCAATAAACGATGGCGGTAGCATTCCTATGCAAGGAAGGCTAAACGCTGTGATATTGGGGTCTTGAAGCAAGTTAACTCGAGCACCATGATCGCAGCCAAAAATAATAATTCTTTTTTCTGAATCGGCATTTCTTAAAGATTTTTTTAATTGTTGACGTAGAGTGGAAATAGGTAAATGGGGTAGATCAATTCCCGTAACAAGTTTTTTAACGCTTCTAAATGGTGTTGAAGAAGGGCAAGAACCAACGCAGATGCCGCAGCTGGCGCATAAATCCGGATCAACCCGAGCCAATTGTTTAAATCGACTGTTTGGATGCGGAACCATTGAGATTGCTGCATATGGACAATCATCAAAACATCGCCTGCACCCGTTACAATTATCTGGATCCACTGTAGCAAGCGGTGTAGTTGAATTTCTAGGAAAAAACGGTAGCAAAAATAATATTGCCAATATTACAGTTAAAACTCCAGATAATAGATAAGAAGATGTGGCATACATAAATGGAAAAGCGAACAACATAATCCAGTCAATGGAAAGCATGGCGGGTATATGTCCTAGATCGGCTGCGGGATGACTGAGCACAGGTTTTACAATTGAAATTACAAGTAGCATTACTAGAGTTGCACCTGCCAGAACTCGAGGTGGAAAAACGTCGGCAATGCTAATTCTTTGGATGTGAAACCATAAACCAAATAACAGCAATAACGGTAAACCAAGATGAATAAAAACAAAAAGAGAGAAAAGACGATCGTTAACCGAGTTGACGTTTAAAAAATTTCGTGTCAAAGAAGATGCAAATATGGGAATGCCATCCAACCAATCAGCAGTAGCTTGTGCTGAAAATTGCCCTAGCTGGTCCCAGCTTAACCAAAAACCTCCTATGCCACATGCAAATGCAAAGAGTAGCAATGGAATGCCGGTTAACCAAGAGAAGCGGCGAAAGCCCCGGAAATGTCCAAAAGCCCATTCTCGAATAAGGTGGATCACCATAACAAGAATAAATGCGTCTGCTGAGTAGCGGTGAAGGCTGCGTAACAACCCACCTAAATACCATTGATTGAGTGATAAGTTGTTGATGGAGTTGTATGCTTGGGCTACCGAGGTATCGAGCATTGCATAGAGGTAAATTCCGCTGACGGCGATAATCCAAAAAAATAAAAAGCCCAACGATCCTAAATGGCAAAGAGGGTTGAGTTTTGAGCCAAAAACCAAATTAAAATACCTATCAAGTTGTTGGAATATTGCGCGTCCGAATTGACTTGGTCTAAAAGGGGAATGGCTCGCCATTTTGAATTTGATGGCGTGGTGATTTTTATTCATCCTATGTTGCTATCGCGTATTCATAGGAAAAAGTAAATTACCACTTTGAATTTTACGAATTCGACGACGCTTAAACCACTCGTCGATAAATAACCAAAGCATGGCCAATAAGAAAGTGCACCCTCCAGCTATCTCAAGCAGTAAACCATAGTCATATCGATATTTACCTGTGGTCGGGTCATAAACGGTGCACAGTATTCGTACACGATCTATCACATCTGAAATACTCAGGCTTTGTGATACAGGTTTGCCACGAAGAAGTTGGAGAATGGGATCGCTTAATGAGTTGGGCTCTAGTTGCCCCCCATAAATTTGCGAGTAGATTCGACCTTCCGCATCCACTAAGGTGACCTGCAGAAGATGATCTATACCGGATTGATTTTGAACATAGCTAAATCCAAAATCATTCGTTAAGGCATTCACAATGGATTCATGTGGACTTAGGAATTCCCAATTGAGGGCATTTACCCCATTTTTTTCAGCAAATATCCTTAATGCCTGGGGCGAGTCAAACGGTTGATTAAATCCTATGCTGATTACATTGAATTGATCTTGCCCAACTACTTTTTTTATGTTCTCGAGTGCGTCACTAAGCGAACGCGTGTCGGCAGGGCATACCTGGAAGCAACCCGTATAGATAAAATTTACCAATAATGGTTTGCCACGGTAGTTTGACAACCGAACTGGCCTTTCTTGGCGATCCAAAAAGGTATAGTTTTGAGGCGCTTTGCCAAGGACGGATTGGCTTTTTTTTAGAGCAACAGCTTCATTAAAAAAACTTTCGGATGGTTTACCTTGATTGGCAGTTGATTGTGTTGTGCTTGCGGTTGTTGTGGCAGACGTAGTTATTGGGTTGGCTAAACACGCTACCGTAGAAACAGCTAAGGCGATGGTAGCTAAAACTCGTTTATTAAAAAGAGGGTTTTGTCTAAGGCTATTTGCTCGGTTCGCACGTAAATGCGGGCGCGGTATTGCGCACAATAAGTGGGGCTTGGGCATATCGGCAACTACCGGGTAAAACTATCGATGCCCGCGGCAACCAGAAGCAGACTAAGTTGAATTAGCGATGCAAAAAAGGATCCTAGTGCCGTTGATCGAGAAGGTGTTTTGGCTAATCTCCAAGATTTGTATATGAAATATCCTCCACCCGCAATTGCGCCGATCATGTATACCAAGCCGGCACCAAAAAGAGAGGGCAAAAGCGAGGCCAATACTAGTGCAATCGTGCTGGCAAACACAATTTGCGATGCTTTTTGATTGCCAACCACTACCGGCAGCATAGGTACCCCTGCAGCTGCATAATCTGCTTGATTAGCAATTGCTAGGCTCCAGAAATGAGGTGGAGTCCATAAAAATAAAACTAGCGCAAGAAGAAGGGGTAAAGGCCCAAGATTAGGGTTAACAGCAGCAGCTCCAGCCAGCACTGCAAAACTTCCAGCCAAGCCGCCAATCACGATATTAAAGCTCGTGCGGCGCTTTAACCATACCGTATAAACCACGGCATAAAAGAAAGCGCCTAGGAATACAAATAATGCTGATGTTGCATTGGTGAAGTACCAAGTGATGAATACAGATCCAGTCAATAGGACTGCAATCAACCATAGCCATTTTGGTTCATGAGAAAGCGAACCAGTCACAAAGGCCCTGTTTCGTGTTCGCGCCATCAGACGATCATTTTCATACTCGTAGTATTGATTGAAGGCGCCCGCACTAGCTGAGGATAGAAAAACTGAAATGGCTACAGCCAGCCACTGGACTAGTGTCAAGGATTTGCCGGGTGTAATCAGTAAACCTACCAATGCGGTGATCATGATCATGACGCCTATGCGAAGCTTGAAAATTCCAAGCACCGCTCGCAATGTTTGTGCAAGCGGTTGGGTTTCGCAAGTTGTCAATGCATTCATAATCTCAGCTTTAGCTTAAACCCCATACTTGGGAGAGATATTTCCAGTTGATGAAGTAGTACAAAATGAAGGAAAC
This sequence comes from uncultured beta proteobacterium, assembly GCA_903826775.1. Lineage (GTDB taxonomy): Bacteria > Pseudomonadota > Gammaproteobacteria > Burkholderiales > Burkholderiaceae > Polynucleobacter. The sequence continues at coordinate 14,338 of CAIKFU010000085.1, forward strand.
AAGGAATACCATTGCAAGGGTAAAAGTTCCAGGTGCGGCAAACCCAGCCGATCCGTAGGTTTCTACGGTTATGGCGGAAGGTGGGGTTGGAGGAATCGGAGTTGGCTTTTTACTGAGTTCGCCTGGGGCAAGGCGTTTTCCCCACAATAGGGAACCAACCGTCACGTAAATGTAAATTGCTCCACCGGAAATTGCCGCTACACCAGCAATACCAACTAAACCCATCATTAAATAGGCTGCGCCTGGCCACTCGTAAGCAAGTGCAGCACCATTAAATGCCATATCCCAGTGTCTTCTTGATACACCCAATGTTCCAGCACCCATCATGACTAGACAGAAAAAATACATCGACAATCCAAATAGATAAGGTTGAAATTTAGCGAGGTTGGGTGCAATCATTTCGCGTTTAAATAGTACCGGAATGAGGAAGTAGGTCAATGCCATAAATGACAGAGTGGTTCCAACAACAACCGTAGCATGAAAATGCCCTGGTACATAGATGGTGTTATGAATGATCATGTTTAGTTGTTCTGTGCCCATCATGACGCCAGAGATACCTCCAAGAAATCCAAACCCAATTAGTGAGATAAACATACCGGAGAACGAAGGATTTCCCCAGGGGGCTTTTCGTAACCACTCAAATAGACCATTCGTATACCCTTTTTGGCGTTGCGCTACCTCTATAGCACCAGGAATTGTTAATCCATGAATCATGGATGCCAATACAGCGAAGTACATAAAATAACTCGTATTGACTACTTTCCAAGCCGTACTCACCCCAGGGTCAGCTAGCAAATGGTGTGCACTAGCCAATTGTAAGAAGAGGATATAGAGTAAGAATGCGCCTCTACTAACCCTTTCAGACATGGGTTTTGCATTGAATACGATTGCTGCAATGGCATACCAAATTGAAATATGTACAGCCACATTGATCTGCTGAGAAGAGTGACCAAATGCCCACCAAATGGTTCGGTACATCAACGGATCAACGTTATCTATCAACCCTACAGACAGCAAAAATGTAGGAATCAGAATGATCGCGCCTGAGGTAATTGTAAAGACCGCAATAATGCATGCCACAATTGCGCCAAATGTAACTAATGGAACAGAACCTTGATAGGTTTTTTCTCTTTTGGCTACTACTAATGTTCCAAGAAAGACGAAACAAGCAATTAAGGCACCGACGGCAAACAAAATTAAACCAAGGTAAAAAGAGGGCGCCGCCATCATTGGTACATAGGATGTCATCATGACGCTAGAACCGCCTTGATAAACGGCAATGTTATTCATGACTGCCCCAACAATCATTAGTACGAATGCCAACCATGCCATTTTCGGGGTTGCTAGTCGACACCGTAGTAATGTCGAGGAACAAAAGTAAAGGACAGCGACTTCAAAAAAGATGATCCAAAAGATCAGCATGTCGATGCCGTGTGCAGTCAATACTTGATAAAAAGTATCGGCCTCGAGCCAATGCACCGCAGGCCAACGAGTTAGAACTACACCGATAGCTAGGATGCCGCCAACCAGTAGAAATACTACTGAAACTACGGCATTAAGGAGCATTAGTATTTCAGCGTTTGCTTCAAATTGGAGACCAGAGCGTGGGCAGGTCCTATATGTTGTACTGTTAGACATCTTTAGACCCCCTATTTAACGTAGATGCGGCCAACCATCGTATGATGATTAATTCCGCAATATTCATTACAAACCACCGAGTAAGTGCCAGACTGGTTCGGTGTTACTGTTACAACATGCTCATAACCCGGCACAATTTGAATATTGATGTTGGCGGGCTGTAATGAGAATCCATGGTTGTAATCAAGCGATGTTAAATGCAGGCGATAAGTCTTGCCTTTTTCAAATTCAACTATCGGCCAAAAATTCCACAGACGAGCAACAATGTATACATCACTACCTGGCGGTGGCGCAACAACAGGAATATTATCAGCCGTTTCGGTGCGAATCGTATATTTATCAACAACTGCCTGAGCCTTTTTGAGATAGAGTTCTGGTGTTGTTTTATATGTTTCAGTTGATAAATTTTGTTTGCCGTAAATATGCCAGCCAACCATCATCGCAAACATGATGAGGCACCAAATTAAGGCAATGACAATCCAGGTTCCTTCAACCCGGTCAAGTGGGTGTTTCCACCATAGTCGTTCTGATGGAGGCAAAATTGCGCTCATATTGGCATCCTTAAGTTGAAACTGTTTAATTAATGGTTTTAGTCTGTTTGTTACTTAGCAAGCGGGACAGTCAAAATATCGATTACCCCCCATAGGGTGTAGACGACCATCGGAATCATTACGCCGAGGAAAAGCAAAATAAACGGGTTATCAAGCAATTGCTGCATGAATGGTATTGGCTCGTTTTCATGTTCTATATTGCTCATTTTGGTCTCCTAAGTATTAATAGATGTATATTTAACACTTCTTTTAAAAGAAGTAAATAATATATTTCTATAAAAAATTAATCTAAATTAGGAAAAAGTTAAAAAAACAAACTTGATAAGAACGTTGTAAAATATTTAGGCCAAATCTTACGAGTTCACTAGTATTAAGCGACTCGGCCACTTGAATTTTGAAAAATTTATGAAATTAAGCGTATTTTCGGACTACAGCCTAAGAGTGTTGATGTACCTTGGGGCAAAAAATGAAAATTTGGCAACAATTGCCGAAATTGCTACTTTCTATAAGATTTCAGAGAATCACCTTATGAAGGTGGTTCATCAACTAGGTTCCCACGGTTATATTGAAACTGTGCGTGGAAAAGGGGGTGGGATGCGATTAAAACACTTACCTAAAAAAATAAATATAGGTGATGTCATCCGCAGCATGGAAACTGATCTAGCCTTGGTTGAGTGTATGAAAAAAGGCTCGAAATGCCAAATCCACTCTGCTTGTACCTTAAAAGGTATTCTAAATGAAGCCTTAGAAGGGATGTTTTTGATTTTAAATAAATATACCCTAGAAGACATAATTGTTAAACCAAACAACTTAATCCGTTTTTTGGGTGGAAAGAAAGAGAAAGTACCAAAGGCTTAATATTGCCGTTAGACAACCTCTTTTAGTTGGCAGCCGTTAATCTTCTCTATTTGAATTTGGTCTTTTAGCCAGTTTAGCTTCTCATGTAACGCTACAACTTGCCCAATAATAATTAAGCTAGGCGAGATGAAATTTAGCAATTTAGCTGACTCAGGTAGTCTCGCAAGGGTGTCTGTTGAGATTCTTTGCTTTGATGTTGCCCCATTCTCGATAATTGCTGAAGGGGTAGTGGCTGGCAAACCATGTTGGATTAATTTTTTGGATATTTCTCCTATTGCCCCTAATCCCATATAAATAACGAGCGTTTGATTTCTTCTAGCCAATGCAGGCCAGTCAAGGTCTAAAGTTCCATCTTTTAAATGGCCAGTGATAAAAAGACAGGATTGAGCGTAGTCACGATGAGTTAATGGAATACCCGTATAACAGGAAATGCCATTGGCCGCAGTAATTCCAGGTACCACCTCATAATCCACGCTGTACTCGATCAAGGTTTCAAGTTCTTCACCTCCGCGACCAAATATAAACGGATCACCGCCTTTTAAACGAACAACCTTATTACCTTTTTTAGCAAGAATAACGAGCAAATGGCTAATGTCTACTTGTGACATTGAGTGGTTATTTTTCTCTTTGCCAGCGTAAATTTTTTCAGCGCCGAGATTAATTAATTTTAAGATTCCATCGCTAACCAGATTGTCATAGACGACCACATCAGCTGTGGCCAGCAAGTTGGCTGCTCGCAGAGTCAATAAATCAGGATCCCCAGGGCCAGCGCCAACAAGATAAACAATGCCTCCGCTGGCATCTTGTGTCGCTGCTCGTAGCTTTTGGATATCCAATTTTTCCTCCATGTTCTAGGTAAATTTTTAATCAATGGGATATTTTGGTTGTTAAATGTAATTTAGAGATAAAAATAAAAAATAAACTTAATTTACATTAAGGATTCAATAGATTTATTGGTGCAATCTCTTAACAAGAGCAAAACATGAATGAAACTTAAGGCTTAATCAGGTAGCGGCTTTATTTTTTTTGGTGTGCATTAAATAACTTTTTATTGAAAGTCAATCTATATGAAAACAAAAGTACAAAGACCCTTACTTCGACCGCTTCGATTTTTGCTTGCTACATTGCCATTGGCAATGGGCAGTGTTTTTGCGGCAGATGACGCGACACACTCATCAGCAGACCTTAAGTATCAAGCTGGGAGTTCACCATTAGGTCAAGTTCCCATGCATCAAAACATCAATCCTAAAGCGCCGCCAATGACGCAGACCGAATTTGAGCAAGGTAAGCAAATTTATTTTCAGCGTTGTGCTGGGTGTCATGGGGTATTAAGAAAAGGCGCAACTGGAAAACCGCTTACACCTGACATCACCCTGGATAAGGGAACGGATTATTTAAAAGTATTTATTGGGTACGGCTCTCCAGCCGGCATGCCGAATTGGGGGACATCGGGTGAGTTGTCTGAGAAAGAAGTTGATCTGATGGCGCGGTACGTTCAACAAGAACCACCTGTTCCTCCCGAATTTAGTAAAAAGGATATGTTGGCAACATGGAAAGTAACGGTTCCGGTTGATAAACGCCCCACTAAGAAGCTCAATAATTACAACATTGGTAATATTTTCTCAACGACATTGCGTGATGCTGGTGAAGTTGCCTTGATCGATGGAGATACTAAAAAGATTATCAATATTGTAAAAACAGGTTATGCAGTCCATATTTCAAGGACATCCGCCTCGGGTCGTTACTTATATGTTATTGGCAGAGATGCTCGAATCAATTTAATTGATTTGTGGATGGAAAAGCCAGATAGTGTTGCAGAACTAAAAACGGGTTTGGAAGCTAGATCAATTGAAACTTCAAAATATAAAGGGTTTGAAGATAAATACGCCATTGCCGGAGATTACTGGCCACCTCAGTTTGTCATCATGGAGGGCGATACACTAAAACCATTAAAAGTTGTTTCAACACGGGGGATGACGGTCGATAACGAGTATCACCCGGAGCCTCGTGTGGCCTCAATTGTGGCGTCGCATTACCGTCCTGAATTTGTCGTTAATGCCAAGGAAACCGGCAAGATTATGCTGGTCGACTATAAGGATATAGACAACCTTAAAATTACCACATTAGATGGTGCCAAGTTCTTGCATGATGGAGGATTGGATTCGACCGGGCGATATTTTTTAGTTGCAGCTAATGCTTCAAATAAAATTGCTGTTGTTGATACTAAAGAAGATAAGCTAGCTGCAATTGTTGACGTCGGTAAAACACCCCATCCAGGTCGCGGCGCAAATTTTATTCATCCTAAGTTTGGGCCAGTATGGGCAACGAGCCATTTGGGTGATGAGTCTATCTCAATGATAGGCACCGATCCAATTAACCACAAAGCGAACGCTTGGAAAGTGGTAGATACAGTACAAGGCCAAGGCGGCGGTTCATTGTTCATAAAGACTCACCCAAAATCAAAAAATTTATGGGTTGATACGCCGTTAAATCCAGATGAAAAACTAAGTCAGTCAGTAGCTGTGTTTGATATAAATAATTTAGCTAAGGGCTATGAGGTTCTCCCGATTGCTGAATGGGCAAATATTGGCGAAGGCGCAAAACGGATTGTGCAACCTGAGTACAACAAGGCCGGGGATGAGGTTTGGTTCTCTGTTTGGAGTGCTAAGGACAAACAGTCAGCAATCGTAGTCGTTGATGATAAGACGAGAAAATTAAAAGCAGTCATCAAGGATCCAAGACTGATTACCCCAACAGGTAAGTTTAATGTAAACAATACTCAACATGATATTTATTAAGGCAAATATGAAAAACAAAATGATTTCCAGGCTACTACAAAGCATCTGTTTAGCGGGCCTTATATTTGGAACTAGTGGAGTCTACGCTATTTCAGAAGGAGAAACATTGGCTTCAAAAAATGGATGTTTAGCGTGCCATACTATTGATAAAAAATTAGTTGGCCCATCTTATAAAGAGGTAGCTACAAAATACAAAGGGGTTGCAGGTGCCGATGCTACTTTGATTGCCAAAGTAAAAGCAGGTGGAGTGGGTACTTGGGGAAAAATACCTATGCCTGCTAATAGTCCCAAAGTAAGTGATGCAGATATCAAAACCATCGTTGTTTGGATTCTTGGTAATTAATTAGTTGGCAAGGTAAGCCGCCCCAATTAAAACTTGAATTTTGATTGGGGCGAAATCAAAAAATATGTTTGCCAACGAAATCCAGTTTGTGCAACGCCAATCGTTAAACATGCCGGACTGTTTTGAAATCAAAACGATTCGTTATCTATTGTTTTGTAGTCTCTTAGTCTCATTTTTAAGTCATCCTCTCGCTTCCGAAAATATGCCTGTCGCCCCTCAAGTTGTTAATTTATCGAGGTCGTTAGATTTAACTCGATTGGTTAGGCAGGATTGTGGCTCTTGTCATGGGATGACTTTAAAGGGTGGATTGGGTCCAGCCCTACTGCCAGATAGCTTAGGTGATAAATCAAGAGAATACCTGAAAGCAACAATTATGTATGGCCGACCTGGAAATGCAATGCCGCCATGGAGCACTTTTTTAAAAGAAGAAGAAGTGGAGTGGATAGTATTGAAATTGCAGAGGGGTTTTCCCAGTGAAGATTAGAAAAATTATTCAATTGCTTGGATTTCTGGTTTTTCTTGTGCTGCAAGGATGTGCTAGTACAGTTTTACGTGGTACTGGAGATCTTGGGGTAGTAATTGAAAGAGCGCAAGGAAGCGTACAGATTATTGATACCAGCAATATGTCAGTAATAATGACTGTAAATGGTTTGGGAGATCTTTCTCATGCCTCGGTCGTATATTCTCGTGATGCACGATATGCTTATGTGTTTGGAAGAGATGGTGGGATATCTAAAATTGATTTACTAACTGGAAAGTTGGATAAACGCATAATTCAGGCAGGCAACAGCATTGGCGGAGCTATATCCCAGAATGGAAAATTACTAGCTTCACAAAATTATTCACCAGGAGGTGTAAAAGTTTTTTCTGCGGATACCTTAGAGTTGTTGGCAGATATCCCCGCAATTTATGGTGATGCAGAAACACGATCGAAAGTGGTGGGTTTAGTTGATGCACCTGATAATAAATTTGTATGGAGTTTATTTGATGCAAATGAAATTTGGGTTGGAGATTTTACCGATCCCAAAAAGCCTAATGTTCATAAATTTCTCCAAATTGGACAAAAACCATATGATGGCTTGATTACGCCAAATGGCCGCTATTACATGGCAGGACTGTTTGGAGATGATGGTTTGGCATTGCTGGACTTATGGCATCCAGAAAAAGGAGTACGTAGAATTTTAGATGGCTATGGCCAAGGACAGCAGAAATTACCTGTTTATAAAATGCCTCATTTACGTGGTTGGGCAGTTGCTGGACGTTATGCTTATCTTCCCTCCATTGGTCATCATGAAGTATTGGTTTTGGATTTGGAGACATGGAAAGAGGCTGGCCGAATAAAGGTGTCTGGTCAACCTGTTTTCGTGATTGCTAGGCCAGATGGGCGACAGGTTTGGGTAAATTTTGCATTTCCTGATAACGATAAGATCGATGTGGTTGACGTTGAAAGTCAGGCTATTATTCGGCAGCTTATGCCCGGTAAAGCAATATTGCATATGGAATTTACACCCCGCGGTGAATCTGTTTGGGTTTCAGCAAGAGACAGTAATCACGTCGTCATTTATGACACAAAAAAATTATTAGAAGAAAAAATTATTCCATCACAATCCCCTAGTGGGATTTTTTTTACAAATCGCGCAATGCGCATTGGGTTTTAAAAGATGGATATTATCTGCCGTCCTAATCCTACTATAGAGAATTCTGGGCTAAGTGAACTTGAATTTAATTTACTTAATAGTTTTCAAAAAGAACTGCCTATGGTATCCCAACCATTCTTATGCATTGCAAAATTACTTGGCGTATCAGAAGAGGTTGTAATCGAGCGCATAGGGACGTTAAAGAAGCGAGGCTACATTAGTCGAGTTGGGGCGGTATTTAAGCCTAATACTGTTGGCGCGAGTCTTCTAGTGGCTGCAACAGTACCAAAAGAGCAATTGGATTACGTCGCATCAATGGTCAGTGACTTAGATGGTGTGAATCACAACTATGAACGAGATCATTTATTAAATCTTTGGTTTGTTATTGCAGGAGAAACATTTGAAAAGATCAGGCTTGTATTAAAAGATCTGGAGTTGCGAATTGAGTGTGGGGCATTATTGGTTTTGCCACTTGTTGAGCAATACCACATTGATTTGGGTTTTCCATTAAATATTGAACATTCTTTTTCTAGAGAAAAATTTTATTTAACTCCGAAACGAGTAAAAACATTCATCCCTTCAGAAACAGATAGGAAATTGATGCACTGGCTTCAAGAAGGACTTAACGTTATTTCTAAACCTTTTGTAAATAGCGTTTTATCTGAAGAAGAAACCATCAACACTATTAAAGATTGGACAGATATTGGAGTGATTAAGCGTTTTGCGATTGTTGTGCGCCATCATGAGTTAGGATTTAATGCTAATGCTATGGTGGTATGGGATGTGCCAGATGAAATAGTTTCTGAAATTGGAAAAACTATTGCTTTATCGGGGTTGGTAACCTTATGTTACAGAAGGCCAAGAAGGTTACCTGACTGGCCATTTAATCTTTTTTGCATGATCCATGGAAAAAACAAGATTGATGTAGAGACGCAAATTAAATACTTATCAAAAAAATTTGGACTACTAAATTTTTCTAGAGAAATTTTATTTAGCAAAAAAAGATACAAACAATGCGGTGCTAAATACTTTTCGCTCAATGGGGCGCCTAATGGATGACATTGATCGAAGAATAATTAATTCCCTTCAGGAGGAGATTCCTATATGCAAACGACCATATTTTGAGGCTGCAACACGTTTAGGTATTTCTGAAAAGGAATTAATTAGAAGGTTATCGAAATTAATTGAAGATAGAGTATTAACTAGAATTGGTCCGCTATATCAAATTGAAAAAATTGGCGGTGCATTCACTCTTGCTGCATTACATGCTCCAATGGACAAATTTGAGTGCATTGCAATGCAGGTAAATGATTTTCCTCAAGTTGCGCACAACTATGCACGTGAACATGATTTGAATATGTGGTTTGTAATTGCAACTGAAAGGCCTGAAGAAATTGATGAGGTTATTGCAAAAATTTCTA
>CAIKFU010000086.1 GCA_903826775.1 uncultured beta proteobacterium
CAAGATGGAGGCAGAAGATATTTAACGCGATAGTCCATCCCTTTGGTGAATGGTTTATCCGCCAAAGGGATGTGATTACTTTAATTCAACTGGCTCTCAATCCGTTTAGCAATCAGGCGGGAACCATTGATATTCACATGGTTTTCGTCTCGGAACAGTAACAGTCCATCCTTGGCCATAGCACAGGAATCCCCCAAGCAAAAAAGCGAATACAAGTCAATGATATGGACTTTGGGATTGGCTTTGGCAACCTCAAAATCCGGCTGGTATTGCGTATATTGTTTTTTAAAAAAATCCTTCTCGACGCATTGATGCTGTCGAAGGAATGGCCACTCGTATTTGCATTTAGTAGGATAAAAACTAAAATTGGGTATTCCACCCACCACAATCACTTTTTTTCCGGAAGCGCTTAATTTTTCGGTTGTCTCAATAATTTCTTTGGTGAAATTGCTGTCCTTTGGAACCAATGGCTTGCGAAGATTCCAGTAGGCTGAAAGTACGACTGTGTTGATTTTTGGAAAGTTGGAAATTGCCCTAAAGATGTGATTCGTATACGCACTACTAGTGAAGGGTAGGGTTTGCTCAGTACTGAAATAGCAAAACTCTCGATTGGGTATCGCCTCGGCAAGGCCGGGCACCAACGAATTGGCATGACTATCGCCAACCACAGCGATTTCGCATTCGGAAATATTGCTAATATTCAATTGCTGATCAACATATTGAATAAATTCTTCATGCCCCGTATCCCCCTGATTTAAAACCGTCAATTGATTGGCGACCCTCAAAGGCAAACCTTTTTCTATACACACATAAGTACTGCAAATCAAAAATACCAAGCCGATAGCAATGAGTTTGTTTGGGTCAAAAAACGCCGTTTTATTAAATCGAATGGGTTTTTCAATCATCCGGTAGGTAAGCCATGCCAGCAGAAATGTTAAACCAAAGATGGCGATGCGCGTGGCAGTTGGAGGTTGTTTCCCTCCTTCCAATATTCTGGCAAAAGTCAACAGTGGCCAATGCCAAAGATAAAGTGGATAGCTAATCAACCCAATCCAAACCAGGACACGACTGCCAAGCACTTGCTTGTTAAGCCAAGCAGTCTGTCCTGCTGAAATCACCAGTGCCGCACCCACTGTTGGAAACAAGGCCCACCACCCAGGAAAAGGGCTGCGGTCATTGAGAACGAGATTGCAAATCCCCAATAAGAGCAAACCGAGAAAAGCCGTGAGGTTTTCGGACCCAAATACCAAATACGATTTACCCTGAACAGCAAATCGATACGCCAAAATCCCCCCAATCAGCAGTTCCCAAAATCGGGTAATGGGTAGGTAAAAAGCGGCGCTCGGGTACGTGGTAATCATGGCCACATTGACTACAAAGGAAACCAATAAAAGGGGAAACAACAGCCATAGATAATACTGGCGCCATCGCCACCAAAAAATCAACAGCAATGGCCAAAAAATATAAAACTGCTCTTCAATTCCCAAAGACCAAAGATGCAACAAAATTTTGGTATGCGAATCGGCATCGAAATACCCGCTTTCACTCAACAAAACAAAATTTGAAATAAACGTCAGTCCGGCAGCGATATGCTTGTTCAACTGTTCAAACTCCACCGCCAGCAACACGAACCAACCTAGCCCAAAGCAAAAGAACAAGACCGTTAATAGGGCCGGAAATATGCGCCTGATTCGATGCTGGTAAAACGCCAGCAAACGAAACCGCCCTTCTTGCAATTGGGTAAAAATGATCGAGGAAATCAGGTATCCCGAAATGACGAAGAAGATATCGACTCCGATAAATCCTGCCTGGATCCCAAAAAAATGGAACCCAATGACCAACAGCACAGCTATGGCCCTTAAGCCATCAATATCTGACCGATATCGCAGTTGATTATGCTGATTCAATATGAGATTAAAAGTTTATATAAAAAAATATCCAACAATCATCACTGCTGCTGTTGGAATGTTGCACTCACAAGCCATTACCACAATCCAACCCACATTTTAAAATAGAGTTGCGACCAACCGTACTTGTCATGCAATGGAAAAAAACCCTTGTAACAAGATAACCAGCAAAATCCCGTTCAGTGCGATCATGATGAATACGGCCGCACTGGCAACGTCTTTAATCGCCTTAATCTGTTCGTCATGCTCTAGCGTCAATTTATTACAAATCATTTCTATCGCCGTATTGAGCAATTCGACTACCAATAAAATGCAATAGCTAGCCAATAGGGCATAAAAAATTGGCTGAGCATGAAAATAAAAACTTAAGGGTGGGATCATGATTATTCCCACAACAATTTCCAGAACAAATGATTGGTCCGTTAATCCAACTCGAAGTCCATTTAAGGCATATTGGATTTTTTTATACATCAGCGCTATTGCGTTCATTTTCTGGTTGGCCCAAGAGAAGCGCTTGTTTCCGATGGAACGCTTGAATTCCATGCAGCATCTACTTGTGATGAGTCAACACCGCCATCGACTACAGCAAGGCATAAACGCCCATCGGTAAAATACGGATCACCGCCACCATTCTTGCCAGTTAATACGGTCTGAAATCCATCAATCCATTGAATCGTCAATCCGGGCACCTTGGCAAAATCGGATCCCAACTTATCCCGCTCCTTGTCAATATCGGCATCAATATGATGCGTCACCTGCCCGGTAAGGTGACTGACGCCAACCCCCTTGTCGAATGTCGCTGAACCAATCCAAAAATCGCATTCGTAATCGCTTGGCTGATCGCATTTCCAAAATCGAACGTGGTGTCGCTTGCTAGGATCAGGCCCAAACGCTTGTTCAAATGCCAAATCCTGTTTTCTGCCATTGATAAACAAATCGCTGACAGGGGCGTTGGCATAAGCGCGATGATCCAGCGAATCGAGCACAATTTTTTTGGAACTACCCCATGTAATGGGGTCCGCTTCAACCCACCCTGCTGTTTTGATAGCCGATTGCAATTCCCCTTCAGAGCCAGAAAAACCAACATTAATCGGATCCCCGGGAATTCCTTGCGCTGTCAGGGTACGTTTTTGCGCAGACAGGACATTTGGGTGCTTGCGCTCATGAACCTTCCAAAAATAGGGCAGCACAATGTAGGCCAAAAACGCATAAACCATGGCTGCACCCAAACCATAGACCACGGTCGTCGTCACATCAAACAAAACGTATATGGGTATTAGGCCGATTAACCAAAAAATAAACAATCCGGCACACCACCGACGCAACCTATGTGACATGGGCATGGGTGATGGCGTTAGCAATTGTTCATTCCCTAGATGGATTGCATTGGCTTTATCCAATGCATTATTTACTCCAACCCAATAATTGTTGGAGCTTTCTAGCAAAATCCGTATTGTCCTGATACCCGCGGAACAATTGTGAACCTGGACCAATAGCAGCTGCAACAATCGGCTCATTGGTATGCCCAGTCGTTCCCCAATGAAAGCCGGTTTGCCTAGCAATTGCTTGACTCAAAATATTGGCAACGGGGGAATAATTGGATACCACCCCCTTGGACAGTTGGGATGTCAATTGCTCCTTAAGACCATCATCCAATGCAATTCCTGGAAATTCATTCTGAAGGTATTGAACAATAAATTCCTCCAATTTTTTCTGGCTATACCCTTCCCTCACTTTTACGGCAGCGACTTCCGCAAATTGTTGGGTTGATGCCTTAAACGCGTTGATTTTCTTCAGTTGAGCCAAGGCAACGCTATTGGATCTGTTTCCATTTTCCAATCCCGAATTTTTGGGTCCATTGGTCGGTGAAAATCCACCGGTTTCATGATCCCCGGTGACGATGATCAAGGTATCCGGATTGGCTTTCTGGAACTCCAGCGCGACCTTGATGGCATCATCAAATGCCCACAAATCGTGCATTAGCGCAGCCGTATCGTTTCGATGACCATCGGTGTCGGTATTCTCATCTTCTGCAAACAATACAAAGCCTTTGGATTTTTTACCCTGCGAAGACAAGGTTTTCAGCGCTGCCGACACCATCTGCGCCAAGCTCGGTTGAACGGTGGCAGCGCGATCAATCTCCGCGTCCATATCCTCCATTGAAAACAGCCCCAGCAATTTTTCAGAATGGGCCTGAATAAGCGGACCTACTTCATTGACCACCAGATAGCCTTTTGCTTTAAAACGGTCAAGGATGTTTTTTCCGTCTTGCCGTTTGCCGCCAGATTCACTTTTTGGCAAAAAGTAATCAGCGCCCCCTCCCATTAAAACGTCGGGCAACAACTCTGCATATTGATTCACAATGTGCTCGCTATCCCTGCGGGATTGCGCATGAACGCTAAACGCGGCGGGACTTGCATCGTAAATCGTTGCGGTGGTAATTAGGCCGATCTTTTTTCCTTGCGCCTTTGCAATGGCCATGATTGTTGGAGGCGATTGGCCATCTGGGGTAATGGCTATGGCGCCATTATTGGCTTTGTAGCCCGTTGACATTGCCGTTGCGGCGGCAGCTGAATCGGTTGTATAGGCATCGGCAGGTTGATTGCTCATCAAAGCAAAACTGCCGTGTTTCATCACCGTATCCGTAGCGGCAAATGGCTGCTGACGAAGCAACTGACTCGAATTGCGGCCAAACTCCAACTGCGTTCCGGTAACCCCATCCGCAAACAGAATAATGATGTTTTTGGGCTTAGTCGGTAATGCGGTATTTTGCGCCAGGATCGATTGCGTATAGGCGATCGAGAGGATTCCCAAAGCGAACGCAAAACACCTTGCCTTGAATAAATACGTAACTGCCCGCGCAATCTGCAACATCCCCATCCCCATTTTTAGCACCTTAAGGCCATCCGGTATTTTCCAGTTCCATGCATTTTCTAGCAATGCCTACCGTCGAAAGCCGCGAAACCCACCACCGGCAGGGTGTTCTTCACCCCAACCTGAACGAGTATCCCCATAGTGACTACTAGCATCGGGAGGCTTATACCCATCGGCGCGCGCTTGACTGTCCACAGTTGATCGATCCTGGGTTGCTTGCGAGCGTTCTTGCTGTTGGCGCTGCTGTTGCGATCCTGCGTTGCGATCCTGCGTTGCCTGATTTTGCAGTCCGGCACGATCCTGCGTTGCCTGATTACGTTCCTGCTGGGTGGGTTGATTGCCCCCATAGCGGTTTTGCAAAGTGGAATTGCCATAGGGAACATTACCGCGATGCTCCGGATTGTGGTTCCAATCGCTATTACCATTGCCATTGAGGTTGTTCGGATGGTCGTTGGTATTGCGATTAAAGTTGTTGTAGCTGGTATTGTTGACGGTTACCGAACCATTGCTTCCCCAATGGCAACCGCCCCACATTGCCGCTCCAACCGCCATGCCGACGCCAAAACTCATCAATGCCGCCCCAGTCGCGTATCCCGGAGGGTAGTAGGCAACCGGAGGGTAGTAGGGATAGGGCCAGCCGCCATACACCGTCACCGGATTGTAGGTTGGCACATAGACCACCTGAGGATTGGCTGGCTGAATCACAATCACGCTTGTGGAAGCGGAACTTGCACCGGCCTCGGCAGGTTGCGTAGTCACCGTTTGCTGGCCATTGGAATTGAGCGACCCGGCAGACTTGGCCCGTTGGCGCAAACTTTGAATGGTTGCCATCGTGCCGTTCGGATCGGCTAAATAGGCATTGCCTAGGCTTTGAACCCAATTGAGCTGAGTACCCATCATCTTCAATACGGCAGGAAAGGACAACAGGCTTTTGACCGACGGATCCCAATTTTGCAATTTCAGGGCATTTGCCAACGCAGTCCCATTGAGTTTCGGATTTTGGGTCTGCCAGTTATAGGCTTCTGCTACTTCCAATGGATAGGTTGAGGCCATCAGAATTTGTGCCAGCATTGGGTCCGGATACAGCGCGATTGGCGCGACCAGCGACGCAGTCTGCCCAGCCTGAACTTGTGGCGCCGATCCTGAATTGGAGGGCGGTGGTGGCGGAAAGGCTGCAGGCTGCTGCGTATAGCCGGGTAAGGGTTGCGCCATCACCGAGACCACCCACAAAAAAGCTACCACAAGCGAAGTTGTTTTTTTAGCGCAAGGCATCATCACTTTCCCCCAGATTAAATTCAGCCCATTGGAATCTTGAAATCATATTACTGCTTTTATGCATTCCAACCCAAATTTACGTTAAGCCCTCTGAGGAAAATCCGCAATACCGGCATTACCGATTTCGATGAAAACTCCTGCTCGATTTCGGCAGGGTCATCAACGACAACCATCCCCAACGGGAAAGCACCAAACGGGAATACACCATCACGTATCCGAACACGCACAGACAGCATGCCACTATGCACATGACCGTGGATTGATAAAGGAAGTAGGCCAGAAACGCCGGAAGAATATTGGACAACCCAATGACCAAGCCGGCCAAACTGCTCCCTTTAATCATTCCAGCCCTTGGATTGCGTCTGGTTGAAACCACGGCCAATCTGATTAACTGAAAGACTCGGCGATTTAACAGGCTATGCAAATGCAAGCGATCGGGCATTCCTGGACTGGTATTGCGGGACCAGCGACGATAGACGCTAAAGAGCACTTCCGTAATCGGCAGGATGCAAATGAGCAAACACGCAAACGGCGAAACGGAATGGTTGCGCTCGACTAGCAATACGCAAGCCCAAGCGAGGGTAAAGCCGCAAAAATAGGACCCGCCATCCCCTAAAAAAATGCGTCCATAAGGCCAATTCAAGAGAAAAAAACCGAGTACCGCCGAACCCATGATGCAGCATAACCACACCACCGGAATATCCCCAACGCTTACCGCAACCGTTGCCAAAGCCCAAAAAGCCACGATCAACGTTGAACTTGCCAATCCATTCAGACCATCAATAATATTGATGGCATTGGCCACTCCACCAGTGGCAAATGCCGTAAAGACGATTGATATCCAGTACACATTCAAAATCAAACCGTCCCCCGGTATGCCCAAGGAAGTCAAGCTATAGCCTGTTACAAGGCATGCTAGGGCGCCGGAAAACATGGTGGCCAATAATCGCGCCCGTACGGAAACGCGCTTGGTTAAATCCTCCATGAATCCAAATGTAAAAGCCGGGATTCCCGCCAACAAAGCTA
>CAIKFU010000087.1 GCA_903826775.1 uncultured beta proteobacterium
CGTTACTCTTCCATCCCTTTCTTTAAAGATGGTTACAGAAAAATCTCCGGTATGGGTTGGCATTGGGATACTAGTCAGAAAAGTTGTTCTAATTCCGCAACCTTCATATTTTCCTGTGGCGTCTCGATAAATAAGGGGTTGGTATTTTGCAATCTTTACAATATTTAAATTCTGAGCGGCTGCTGCCGAAATAAAGAGTATAAACGCCAATGAAAGACACTTTTTCATTACTAAACCTTTCTTCTGAGGGGTAAAAGCCTGCTTATATAAGCGGTAAGTGTCGATATAGCCTGCATGGGTCCATTCTAGCGTCTGTCAAAAGCCCATAAATAATTCGGTTGCAATTTTGTTCGGTAGGCGTCCACCTTGCGGGGGCGGGCGGGTTCCTGTGTTTAGGCATTAGTGTTTATGCATCAAGCTATGCAATCAATTAACCCGTTTACATAAAAGTAATTTAATATGTATCTTATATTTATAAGAAAACAAGGTAAGTCTTTGCGGCTTATAGAGGGAGATTTTGGTGGTTAAAAAAATTCTCATTGGTTTGGTTGTTTTGGTAGGGCTGATAATTGGCGCATCTCGGTTATTCATGTGGAGCATGGGGGAGAATGCAAAAGAGGAGAAAAGACCTCAATTAAACCAAGTTCAGTTTGATCGATGTATGGAAGGTCGCAGTATTCTTGATAAAGGGGCAATCAAGTCCTGCGAAAATCAGCAATTTCTCAAATCCAAGTGATTTAGCCAGTTAAATGTTTATTCTCCACCAAGACGCATTTTGCCTTTTTGGTGACGTATTCACGGTTATTAGTTTTTTAGACGATACCCTGTTTTAAAGATCCATGACACGATTGCAATTGAAACAATTAAAAAGCCAATTGTCATGCTTAGACTAACCCAGAAGTTGACATCCTCAATGCTGTAAAAGCTCCAACGAAATCCACTGATCAAGTAAACCACCGGATTGATTAATGCGATTTTTTGCCAAAATAGCGGTAGTACAGAAATAGAGTAAAAACTTCCACCTAAAAATGTTAGTGGGGTAATGATTAAAAGGGGGACGATTTGAAGTTTTTCGAAGCCATCGGCCCATATTCCGATAATAAAACCAATTAAGCTAAAAGTTACGGATGTTAGCAGCAAGTACACAAGCATCCAAATTGGGTGGTCAATTCGTAAGGGTACAAAAAACTCCGCAGTAGCTAGAATGATTAACCCCAAAATAATTGATTTGGTAGCTGCGGCTCCTACGTAACTCAAAATAATTTCAAAAGCCGAGATAGGGGCGGATAGGATTTCGTATATGGTGCCACTAAATTTTGGAAAGTAGATTCCAAAAGAAGCGTTTGCAATGCTTTGGGTAAGGAGCGAGAGCATGATTAGTCCAGGAACGATAAACGCGCCATATGTTACACCCTCCATTTCGGTAATCCGCGAACCAATTGCTGCACCAAAAACAATGAAGTAAAGAGAGGTGGATATGACGGGAGCAATAATACTTTGCATTAACGTGCGACGAGTTCGTGCCATTTCAAATTTAAAGATTGCCCGAATGGCATGAAAATTAATCATGGTGAGTAGTTGCCTCTGAATTTACCAAGTTAACAAATATTTCCTCTAGTGAGCTTTGCTTGGTTTGAAGGTCTTTAAAATGAATGCCCCGCTCATCCAATTTCTGCAGAAGTTCGGCAATGCCAATTTGTTGACTATTGGAGTCATAGGTATAAATAAGCTCCATTTTGTCCGGGGATATCGATAAACCCGGAATTTCCAGCCCCTCGGGAATTGCATGGATGGGGTAGTGCAGTTGCAGAGTCAATTCTTTTTTCCCAAGTTTATCCATTAAGGCTGTTTTTTTATCCACAAGGATAAGCTCACCCTTTCTAATGATTCCAATGCGATCAGCCATCTCCTCGGCTTCTTCAATATAGTGCGTTGTGAGGATGATGGTTGTACCGGAATTTTTTAATTCCTTAACCAAGGACCACATGTCTTTACGTAAACTAACATCCACCCCAGCTGTGGGTTCATCCAGAAATAGTATTCCAGGCTCGTGGGATAAGGCTTTCGCGATCATCAACCTTCTTTTCATGCCACCAGAGAGGGTCACTATCTTGCTGTCTTTCTTATCCCAAAGGGATAAGTCTTTTAAGATTTTTTCTATTAGATTGGGGTTTGGCGGCTTTCCATAAAGGCCTCGACTAAATGACACCGTATTCCAAACCGTTTCAAATGCATCGGTCGACAATTCCTGGGGGACTAGCCCAATTAAAAAACGGGCATCCCGATAGTTTTGAACAATATCTTTGCCGTCAACCAACACGTTTCCTGAGCTCGGGTTAACGATTCCGCAAATAATATTAATTAAGGTGGTCTTCCCGGCGCCATTTTGGCCAAGTAGGGCAAAGATTTCCCCTTTGTGGATTTCGAGATTGATATCCGTTAAGGCTTTGAAACCCGTTTTGTATGTTTTTGATAGATGGGAGATGGCTAGGATGCTTTTCATTCGCATCGATATTACCTTAAGGCCTCTGCATTCAGCGGATTTATCGAAAGAAAGATCAATTCTTTGAGTTTATTTTTCAATAGAATGGATCTCAATAATCCCACGGTGTTTATTATGCAATTTTCCAATGTAATGCAATAGGTCAATGAAGAGAGGATAAAGGCAAATAACCTCCTGCTGATACCTGCCGCCAACCCTTTCCGATCATGCAGTTTAGATAAGCCACGGAATTCGTAGAGGAATAGCTTGCTGAATTGGAGTAAACGGATGGCGTCGTCTGCGTTGCCCCTTGGGTGCATGCAACAGCATCTCTGCTAAATTCTATGTAATTTGCTCCAGACTTGATAAGCTGAATTGGCGGCGGCGGTGGTGGAGCGCATCCAAACAGCGTCATGAGCATGGTTATCCCAGACGCCAACAAAATTGGCATGTTCGCAGTAGGACGCATCAATTTTTTCATATGCTTCTTTGGGTCTTAATGCAAAAATATGTCAATATTATGGCAAATTCTGACTAATTTTTCCTAGTCCAATATGAAATTTAATCACCAAAAGGGTAAATTTCAATACTCTTTTAGGCATGTTAAGGATGTGCAACCGGTTTTTAAGGTGTTCAAAAGCAATATTCGTGACTTGTGACATTGCCTTCCCCTAGAGAGGGTTGATTAAACTCAACAGCCATTTTTCATTTTTAAAACCAGATCAAGTAATCGGTGTGAATGAGCTAGTTTGCAGCATATGGGGTCTTCAGTATTGAAAAATCAGCGATCTAGCAGCAGTACCATTGCATGGGGAATTGAGTTAATGGGTGGAATCAGCGCCAATTTACTCAAGCTGATGCAGGTGGTGAACCATTTCATCTAAGTGATACACTAAACCGATGAAGATTATTAAGGATTAGGATGTCCTTTCGCGAAGCGCAAGCGAGCTCGGAAAAGTTAACCGTTGGCTTAATAGTTGATTCGGGGCTGGCCTCCAAATATTTATATCAGCTCGCCGAATGGGGTCAGGGCCAAGAAAGCCTGCAGATCACCCATTTGATTATTCAAAAGTCAATTTATTCAAATCAAAGTCGATTTAAGAAGCTGGTGCATGAATTTAAAACTCGTGGCTTGATTCATTTGATTCGCGTAATATCTTTTCGTGCCATAACTTTCGTAGAATCGATGGTCGCAAATCGATCAGTGAAATACAAGGATCACCTCAAGAAAGCCGATCTTGGGGATTGCATCAAGAGCATGGTGGAAATCTACCCCATCATTTCTAAATCGGGTTATGTTTACCGTTTTTCTGACGATGACATTCTGCAGGTGAAAGGATTGAAGCTGGATGTATTAGTCCATTGTGGCTCCGGGGTGCTGCGCGGAGGCATATTGCAGTCTGCTAGGTTTGGGGTAATTACAGCAAATCCTTCTGATGTTCGATATTTCCGCGGCGGACCTCCAGGATTTTGGGAGGTGTTTTACAAGAAAGACTGCACCGGTTTCACTATCCAGCAGCTGACCGAAGAAATGGGCAAGGAGAATATATTATTTAGGGGTCAATTTTCAACCCGATTTTTTTATGTGCTGAACCAAGCTTTTTTATACATCCGGGCAGATTACTTTCTTAAGCAGATGTTGTCGAGTATTGCAACTAATAAAGCACTCCCTCCATTTATTAGTTCAATGCCTTATTTCAATTCCTATTTCGAACTTCCTACAATTCGTCAGCAAGCAAGATACACCTTATCGGTCATTCATCGAGTATTTAATAAATTTTTAGAAAAAATCAATAAGGATAAAAGGCATCTGTGGCAGGTTGCCTTTGCCAAAACAAATTGGAATTCACTGGTGATGATGGATGGGATTGCGATTCCAAATCCCCCTGGACATTTTTTGGCAGACCCTTTCGTAATTGACGTTGACAAGCGATCCTATTGTTTTGTTGAGGACTTTGATGAGGTAACCGATAAAGGCTCGATAACGGTTTACGAATTGCATGAAGATCATGCAGAAAGAATAGGGGAGGCAATTTCTGAGCCTTTCCACATGTCGTTTCCGTATGTTTTTGAATACCAGTCAAAAATTTACATGGTGCCAGAGACCTTTGTCATAAATGAAGTCCGACTCTACGAATGTGTTTCATTTCCCCTGGAGTGGAAACTGAAGCAAGTGCTGATGTCAGATGTTTCTGCGGCAGATACGATGCTTTTACAGCGGGATGGACTATGGTGGCTTTTCACTAATATTGATCCTTTGAACTCGGCCGATCACTGTCTGCAATTGTCTATTTTTTATTCCGAGAGTTTATTCTCGAGTGAGTGGCATCCGCATACTCAAAACCCAATCTTTGTAGATTCTTCGATTGCTCGCAATGCGGGCGTTTTAGTTGACGACAATTCCATGTATCGGGTGTCTCAGCATCAAGGGTTTGATCAATACGGAAAAGGGGCTCTAGTTAATAGAATTTCGATTTTGAATAAGGCGGAGTATCTTGAAACGTTTGTAATGTCCATTGAACCGCATTTCTTCAAAGATCTAAAAGGCACTCACCATATTCATAGCGACGGCAGGTATACGGTTTTTGATTTTATCTAAGTTAAGCCATACTCTATGCGCATTCTCGGATCAGAGCATTAATGTCTCGTAAGTTTTCAAGTGCCCAAACCATTGTTAGAATCCGTTGAATTTTCGTCTGGCTGATGGTCGTTTTTGCGTTTTCAACAAACTTTTTCTCAAGATCCTGATCGGACATTGGGTTATCAATCGTTCCGCTTGCATGGTCGATCACTGCCTCAAAGTTAGCGCCTGATTTTGTTTGGATTTTGGCTATGGCCTGATCTAGCCTCAACGTGCTAACTGGGGTAACCTTGATCAGCTTGCGTAGGCTCTGAATTTTAGAATCCTGCGATCTTTCATTGGAAAATTGCAATACCCCTCCCGCTTGATCAATATAGGCGGCGGCTGCTGCGTGATTGGCGCTAAACTTGGACATGAGCCCCGATCCGGGCTGATCAACTCCGGTAATGCGTATGACGTCGGGATTTACCAAGACTTCAAAACTGCCGATTTCTGCTATGGGAACCTTGGATTCGTGAGCGAGTTTAATGCAGGCGTCAATTAACGGATGCAGTACTACCCCACATGAATATGGCTTGTAACCGTTGCCCTCAATCATCCATTTGACTCCAAGGCCGGTTGTCAATGCTGAGATATTTTGCGTGGTGCTATAGATGCGTATAAAACCCAAGCTACCATCAAGTATCTCTGGAGAGCTGTTAAATCCATTTGAGGCCAGGGTTGCGGCAAGAACCCCGTGATAGGCGGAATTGCCGGCGTGTAAGGATTTGCAATCGCTACCCCTATTTTGCTGCATGCCTGCAGCCTGAGTGCAGCCGATTCCGAGGGCCATGAGCATTTTTTGAGAATCTAAACCCAACAATCTAGCGGAGCCAGCCGTTGCTGCTACGGTCCCTAATGTTCCGGTTAAGTGCCATCCACCACGGTGATGATTGGGCATCGCTTGCCCTGTTCGTATGCCCGCTTCAAATGCGGTAGCTAAGGCGGCAATTAAATTTTGACCAGAGGATCTATTTCGTTCCCCTAGCGCAAGCAAGGCAGGCATCGTAGCTGTGCTGGTGTGGAGAATAACTCCCCCAAGATGGGTGTCGTCAAAATCAAGTACATGACCCATTTGACCATTTGCAACAGGCGCATCCAAAAGACTTAGCTTTAATCCTGAGTGTCCAATTACGCTGTTGGATTGATAAGAGCCAATGGATTTAAAGGTGTTCACTAATAATTGTGATGTGGGGTGCTTGCTACCGATTAATGCACATCCAAGCCAGTCTAACGTTGCCCTCTTTGCTTCATGTATGGCTTTCTCAGAGAGGTTGTGATATTCCACCTTTGATAAAAATTCAGCTAGAGCTTTGCTTGCTCCAAGACCCAAATTGGCAGCGCCATAATTTGATTCGTTGGGCTTGTCTTTCACCCTAGGGGCAACCGAATTAGTTTCGTTTTGCTCTGATTGGGCGTTTGCATTAAATGTTGTCAGGCAGCTTGCCGTTAATGCAAGACCGGTTCCCAACATTTCCCTGCGATTAATTAACGGCATAATGCAATCTCCTGTACTTTCATGCTTTTGTTTTAAGTTATTACGAATATACAGCGAAATATACAACTAGATTTTGAGCGCACAATGAAAATATGACTGCTATTAAGACACCTGAAACTACCGAGCTTGAAATCACGCAAGACTATCGTAATGTTATAAACGCCATTGAACGCGAAGACCCTTTTATATTTGTGAGTGGCAAGGCGGGGACCGGCAAGACCACCTTGATTGGGTATTTAAGGGAGAATATTTCTGGCAATGTAGTGGTGTTGGCCCCCACAGGTGTAGCTGCTCTGCAGGTAAAAGGGGTCACCATCCACTCTTTTTTTAGATTTCCTCCAAGGCTTATTTTTCCGGAAGAGGATATTAAATCCGTGAGGGATAAGCGCATTTATCAAGATATCAATTTGTTGATTATTGATGAAATTTCGATGGTTCGAGCCGATATTATCGATGCGATCGATTTATTTTTAAGGGAAAATGGCCCCAAGCGCGGCAAACCGTTTGGTGGAATCCAGGTTGTTTTTGTCGGGGACCTGTTTCAATTGCCCCCAGTCATATCCAGTAGCGATATGGTTATCCTGAGCGAGCGAGGTTACGATGGGCCCTATTTTTTTTGTGCCATGGCATTGCATCGAAAAGAAGTCACAATGGTTGAGTTACAAAAAATTTTCAGACAAAAGGATGGTGAATTCACCGGAATATTGAATCGCATTCGCATCAATGAAGACGTGGAAGACGCATTGCTTGAACTCAATTCCCAGTGCTATGGAATCGAAACGGATCCAGACCCATTAACCATCACGTTGACTACGACCAATGCCAGAGCCGACATGATCAATAACAATGAACTAAAGTCTCTTTCCGAAATTCCAAAAACATTTGCGGGTAAATTGGAGGGCAAGTTTAATGTGGATGAGCGTAACTTACCTTCGCCGATGAATTTAATCCTAAAGGTTGGCTCCAAAGTTATGTTTACCGCAAACGATAACGTTTTTCCAAAAAAATGGGTGAACGGAACAATTGGTGTCGTCAAGGAGTTGCTCGATGGTAAGGTAAAGGTTCAGATCCAAAATGGACCCTACATCAATACGGTTGAAGTGAGCGCTTTTCAGTGGGAATCCTATAAGTATGAAGTGGATATGATGGCGGGAAAAATTAAACCCACCGTAATTGGGTCGTATGAACAAATTCCTTTAATGTTGGCATGGGCAGTTACCATACATAAAAGCCAAGGAAAAACCCTCGATAAGGTAAAAATAGATTTATCGTCTGGCGCATTTGCATCGGGTCAGGTTTATGTTGCGCTAAGTCGCTGCAGATCAATCCAAGGTATACGTTTGCAAAGACCAATTGCTATGAAGGATGTGCGTTGTGATCCGGAAATCAAAAGGTTTTATATGACTTGCTTAAGCGGAACTTAATGTTTTTTTTAAATAAATGGTTGGAGTGGTTGCCTCCTATGTTTACTGCGTCCAGCATCATTTAGCAAAGACTAAAGGAACTTAGAATCCCAGGACTCTTTCTAGTGCTATAGAATTTAAAAATAACCCCTCAATTTTTTTGAAGTGCATATGACACTAAAATCCCCATCAGTAGACATGTCGGCATATTGGTTGCCATACACTTCTAACCGATATTTTCATGAGCACCCGAAGATTATGCAATCGGCTAAAGGTGCATATTACTTTGATGATCAAGGGAGAAAGTTGTTTGATGGGCTTTCAGGGTTATGGTGTTCACCCTTGGGGCACGGTGACCCGAGAATTGGTGCTGCGATCCAGAAACAATACGCGATGATGGATTATTGCCCGGCATTTCAAATGGCCAGTGCAGAAACGTTTAGTCTGGCGAATCGAATTGCGAAATTGGCGCCAGAGGACTTAAACAAAGTATTTTTTACAAACTCTGGTTCAGAGGCGGTTGATACTGCATTAAAAATTGCAATTGCTTATCACCGTGCATTGGGTAGCGCGTCTCGTTTTCGAATGATCGGTCGCGAACGCTCTTACCATGGTGTTGGTATAGCAGGCATTTCGGTTGGCGGTATTGCTGCAAATCGAAAAACGTTTTCCAACATGATGATGCCTGGGGTTGACCATTTGCCCCATACGTTTAATCTTTCGAAGATGGCGTTTTCCAAAGGACAGCCAAAATGGGGGTCACACTTAGCGGAAGAGTTGGAGAAAATTACGGCCTTGCATGATCCCAGCAGTATTGCAGCCGTTATTCTCGAACCCGTCCAAGGTTCAACGGGCGTTTTGGTGCCGCCTGAGGGTTACTTGGAAAGGATTCGTGAAATTTGCACAAATCATGGAATCCTTTTAATTTTTGATGAGGTGATTACGGGCTTTGGTCGCTTGGGAGAGAATTTCGGCGCAAACCGTTTTGGTGTCGTGCCCGATATGATCGTCTTTGCTAAGGCCATCACCAATGGCGTAATCCCGATGGGCGGGGTGATTGTTCGTGACGGTATTTATGATGCGATTATGTCGGTCGGCGGTCAGGAGCAGATGATTGAGTTTTTCCATGGCTATACCTATTCTGGCCATCCGATTGCAACTGCGGCGGCCCATGCTGTATTGGATATTTTTGAGGCGGATGATCTAATAAATCGTGCTAAGGCTTTAGAGCCTGTTTTGGAAAATGCAATTCATTCCCTTAAGGGGCGTGATGGTATTTTGGATATTCGCAACTTTGGTTTAACGGCGGCAGTTGATCTTGAGCCCATTTCTGGTAAACCGGGGATGCGTGCAATGAAAGTTCTAGAGTCGTGCATTGATCGTGGGGCTTTGGTGCGAATTACTGGGGATACCGTTGCCGTCGGCCCACCATTTATTTCGACTCATGCGGAGGTGGAGTTACTCATTCGCATATTGGGTGAGGCAATTTGCGAGACAGCAAACTTGATATAGCCCTGATCCGTTGCGCACTTGCGTGAAATATCAACGATTGAATAGGTGGTAGAGAACGGGGATGGCAACGGCGCCAATGATGCCATGCATTCCCATGGCTAGACTTGCGTAGGCACCAGCCTCATGGTTTATGCTAAACGCCCTTGAGGTTCCGATGCCATGTGCTGCAACGCCAATGGCAAATCCCCTTTGCCACCAAGATTTCATGCCTAAGGAGTTAAGGACATAGGGCGCAAGGATGGCGCCTAAAATCCCTGTGGTGACTGCAAAAATTGCCGTGAGGGTTGGTGAAACACCAATGCGTTCTGCAATACCCATCGCAATAGGAGCGGTAACGGATTTCGGGTACATTGCTCCAGTGATGGTTTTGTCAGCCCCGAGTAGCGTTGCAATTCCTACTGCGCTGACAATTGAAACGAGTCCTCCGGTTACCAATGATGTAAGGAGAGGGAGGCTGCGGTTTTTCAGGCTACTTAAGCCGCGATAAATGGGGATAGCTAGTGATACCGTTGCTGAGCCTAGTAGAAAGTGAATAAATTGTGCGCCTTCAAAATAGGTTGAATACGGCATCTCAATTGCTTGGATAAGGGTGGCAACCAGGATCACAGAAATTGCCACCGGATTTGCAAGCGGATTTTGTTTGCTTTTTTGATACAAGGTTAGACCGATCTGATACGCTGCCAATGTTATAAAAAGGGCGAATAAAGGGCTACCGGAGAGGTAAACCCAGATCTCAACAATCGAATGTTTTTCATTCACCGTTGTCGCTACCTTTTGACATTAGGCGCAATACTATCGCGCTTGAAACAATCGTTAAAACCACGCTGCCAACCAATGCCCCAATAATTGCCACGGCATTTGCTTTTAATTGGGGCAGGAAAAGGACAACCCCTACCGCTGCAGGCACGAATAGAAGTCCAAAATACTGGCTGAAACCTTGAGAAACCATGGCTAGGGATGGATCGATTTCCTTTCGCAGGGTTAACCAGGCCAGCATTAGCACCAAACCGATCACTGGCCCGGGCAGGGATGGTAGTAGGAACTTGGATATCAATTCCCCCAAGCTTTGAAATAACAGTATTTGAACTAGGCCTGAAATCATCTTGGGTAATCTTACTGTAAATATCGGTCTAGGGTCTTCCCCTAGGAGATTTGTGGAGTTTTATATAGTCAAAAATTGCCTGAAGATGAACCGGCGAACAAATATCTAAATATTGGTTAAGATAATAGCTAAAGGAAAAGCAAGGGTTTTTCTGGTTTCGCTTTTTTCAATAATTATAAGGAGACTTCTCATGATCGAGTTAGCTGTCAATGGAAAAAAATATCAAGTGGATGTGGATCCTAGCACTCCGTTGCTATGGGTTCTTCGCGAGCAGCTCGGCTTAACCGGAACAAAGTATGGTTGTGGTGTCGGTCAATGCGGCTCATGCACCGTGATATTTGAAGGCCAAGCTTTGCGGAGTTGCTCTATCCCGGTTAGTGCTGCAGCTGGCAAGAAAGTTGAAACCATCGAAAGTCTTGAACGTAATGGGCAGCTTAGTAAGATTCAAAAAGCCTGGGTTGATAATCAGGTGCCCCAATGTGGATATTGCCAATCTGGCATGGTGATGGCAACGACAGCATTGTTGCGCAATAATCCAAAACCGACGGATTCGGACATCGATGCAGCGGTAAACAATATTTGTCGCTGCGGCACTTTTCAGCAAGTGCGCGAAGCCATCCATTCTGTCAGCAAGTCCTAAAGGAAGCCTCATGAAAACAACTATAAAAAATTCCTCACGCAGAAATTTCATTATCGGCGCCTCTGTTATTGGTAGTGGTCTAGCGATCGGCTTTGAGTTTCCTTTTGGAATTTCGCAGGCCAATGCAGCAATGGGAAGCGGAGCTTCTGCAAGTGCTGCATTGTCGACGCCGGAAATTGGTGTTTGGGTGGTCGTGCAGCCAAATGATGCCGTAATTGTCCGCATAGTGCGTTCTGAAATGGGGCAAGGTACGATTACCGGCCTAGCGCAAATGGTGGCTGAAGAACTTGAATGCGACTGGAAAAAAGTAACTTACGAATACCCTTCGCCAGGCGAAAGTCTCAAACGCAAACTGGTCTGGGGAAGTTTTTCTACTGGCGGAAGTAGGGGAATCCGCACTTCAGAACAATATGTTCGCAAAGGAGGCGCAGCCGCTCGGATGATGTTGTTGCAGGCGGCTGCGAATCAGTGGAATGTACCGGTTACCGAATGCGTTGCCCTAAATAGTGTCATTACACATAGCCCCAGCGGGCGTAAGGTGAGTTTTGGGAAGGTGTCCGTTGCAGCTTCTAAGCTGCCCGTCCCCACGGACATAACCTTGAAGGATCCTCGGGCGTGGAAGATTATTGGTCAGCCGATAAATCGCATAGATGGGGTTGCCGATAAAGTAACCGGCAAACAAATCTATGCAATCGATTTGAAAATGCCTGGGATGCTGATTGCCAATATTAAGGAGTGTCCGGTATTCGGTGGCAAGGTGAGGAGTTTTGATTCGAGCAAGGCGTCCGCTATGAGGGGCGTTAAAAAGGTTTTACAGGTGGGCGATTCCGCAGTAGCCGTGGTTGCTGAAACATTTTGGCAGGCTAAGACTGCTTTGGATCAAGTCGATATTCTCTGGGATGAGGGCGCAAACGCGCAGGTCACTAGCGCGTCAATTAAGCAAAGATTACAAGAAGGATTGACAGCTCAAGATGCATTTGTTGGAAATGAAAATGGTGATGCAAAGGCGGCTATATCCAATGCAAGTAAGACCATCGAGTCGACATTCTTTTACCCATTTTTAAATCATGCAACGATGGAGCCGATGAACGCAACGGCCAAATGGACGCCTTCTCGTTGCGAAGCTTGGGTTCCCACCCAAGATGGTGAGGCATCTTTGGCTGCTGTGATTGCGGCATCTGGATTGCCGGCTGAAAATTGTGATGTGTATAAAGTGAACTTGGGCGGAGGTTTTGGTCGTCGAGGCGCTTTTCAGGACTACACCACACAAGCGGTCAATATCGCTAAACAAATCCCTGGTACCCCCATTAAGCTGATATGGACTCGCGAAGAGGACATGACTCAAGGCCGTTACCATCCCGTGATGATGTGCAAATTGACAGGCGCTTTTGATGAGAAGAAAAATCTCACTGGGGTACATATGCGACTTTCCGGCCAGTCAATTTTGGCTGCCGTAAGACCTGCTGTTGTTGCTGCCAATAAAGGCAAAGATCCGTTGGTTTTTCAAGGGCTTGATGCGGCTGGTGAGGCCGCTACAGGATATGCATTTCCAAATTTGCTCATTGACCATGCAATGCGAAACACCCATGTTCCGCCCGGATTTTGGCGTGGTGTGAATGCCAACCAAAATGCGGTATTTTTGGAGTCCTTTATGGACGAGTTGGCTGAGGCTGCGGGTATGGATGCGGTGGAGTTTCGTCGCAAGTATTTAAAAAACCCACGGAATTTAGCGGTGCTTGATGCTGTCGCTGAGGGAATCAATTGGAAGATGCCTGCACCTACTGGTGTTTATCGTGGGGTTGCTCAAATGAAGGCATTCGGTAGTTATGTTGCCGCTGCTTGTGAAATTTCCGTAAAAAATGGAAACGAAGTAAAAATCCATCGAATGGTTGCAGCTACCGATCCTGGTTACGTAGTCAATCCTGCTCAAATTCAACGACAAATTTCAGGTTCCTTTGTTTATGGGTTGTCAGCCCTTTTTGAGGAGGAGATTACCCTTGAAAACGGTAGAGTCCAGCAAAAGAATTTCGATACTTTCAATTCAATTCGTTTGTCACAAATGCCTAAGGTTGAGTCGATAATTTTGCAGGGAGGCGGAAGTGAGTGGGGCGGTGTTGGCGAGCCAACTATTTGCGTAGCTGCCCCTGCAGTGTTGAACGCTTTCTACCGAGCAACGGGAAAGCGTATTCGAACTGTTCCATTAAAGAATAGTGGCATTAAGCTAGTTTAGTTTTATGAAAATTGGGTATGGACTAGTAGCTTACTTGGTACTAGCCTTACCCATGCTTGGATACGCTCAAACCGGAGTAATCGTTTATTCGGGGGATTCCATCAATAAACCACTTTCTGGTCTCTTGGGAGATGCAATTCGAGGTCGGGAGGTTGTTGTGAGCCGGCAGACTGGTTTATGTCTTTTATGTCACAGCGGACCATTTCCTGAAGAGCGTTTTCAGGGCAACCTTGCTCCCGATTTGGCTACGAGTTCAGCAAAACTATCTTCAGGGCAAATGAGAGCGCGCATTGTTGATGCGAGCCGATTTCATCAAAATACAATCATGCCATCCTATTTTCGCAAAGACAATCTTAAATATGTGGCCACGAAATTCGATGGGCAAACGATTTTAAGCGCGCAGGAGATAGAAGATGTTGTCGTGTTTTTAGTTAGCTTAAACCAATCAAGATGAAATCGATCTTATCTACACAAAGAAGGTCTTGGATTACCCGAATGGGCTTTATGGGCGTACTGCTTCGCCTTGCCCCGGTGCTGGCAACGTTTAATGTGATGGCTAAAAAATCAGATGCAATGGAGGCGATCAGGTTAATTGTTGGCGCAAATACAGTTTATGACGGTCGAATCAACTTGGTTATCCCGCCTTTGGTTGAGAATGGTAATTTGGTTGTACTTAAGGTGGCCGTGGAAAGCCCGATGAACGATTCTGACTATGTCAAAGCAATCCATATCATTGCAGAGGGAAATCCTTTGCCGAATATTTTTAGCGCTTACCTCACTCCGCGTTCAGGGCGAGCCAATATTACAACTCGAGTCAGGTTAGCAGAATCCCAACGCGTGTGGGCTATCGCTGAAATGAGCGATGGGTCATTTTGGCGGTCATATGCAAATACCCTGGTGACGTTATCTGCCTGTACGGAGGGGTTATGAGTAAGACATCTCGTACGGTGATCACGATGCCTGCTAAAGCAAAAAAAGGGGAGGTTATTGAAATTCGCGCGATTGTTCAGCATGATATGGAAACGGGATTTCGTTACACCGAAGGGGGGAAGGTGGTGCCGAGAGACATCATTAGAACTTTCACTTGCTTCTACAACAATGTTGAAGTATTTAAAGCAGATTTATATCCTGGGATTGGTGCAAATCCGTTGATTATATTTACAACGGTTGCTACCGAGAGCGGTGTACTGGACTTCAAATGGGTTGGTGATGGCGACTACATAGCCAACAATCAAAGTCAAATCGTCGTTTCGTGAA
Source organism: uncultured beta proteobacterium (assembly GCA_903826775.1). Classification (GTDB taxonomy): domain Bacteria; phylum Pseudomonadota; class Gammaproteobacteria; order Burkholderiales; family Burkholderiaceae; genus Polynucleobacter. Next base: position 14,745 of record CAIKFU010000087.1, read on the forward strand.
AAGGGGCATTCCATTAATGCGATTTGTACTAGTGCTGCTGTTATTTTTTGGATTTGATTCAATTTTAAGAGCGTCAGAGGCGAATACCAATTTGAAGCAATCTAGTTACGAGTTGATGTCGTCAGAAGTGCGCGCCATGCAAGATGATCCCAGCTTAAATCCGGCAACATTCTGGCTTTTAGATGGTCAGGCCTTATGGCGCTCAAAGCAGGGGAGAGAAAAACTTGCTTGTGCGGATTGTCATGGGGACTCCGGTGAAAGTATGAAAGGGGTGGCAGCCACATTTCCAAAGATAATGGGAGGGGGGTTGCGCACTCTAGAGGGTCAAATTAATTTTTGTCGTTTAAATAGGCAAAAAGCCGCTGAATTTGCATACGAAACTAAAGAATTGCTTTCATTAAGTGCTTTTATTGCCTCGTTTTCAAAAGGGTATCCAATATTGGTTGAGGAAAACAAGGCTGTTACGCCCTTTTTGGACAATGGCCGTAGAAGATTTAACCAGCGGATTGGCCAGTTAAATTTATCGTGTGCACAGTGCCATCAAGATCGACCGGGCTTAAGGTTGGGCGGTAACCTTATTCCTCAGGGCCATCCCAACGCATACCCCATTTACCGCCTAGAGTGGCAGAGCATGGGGTCTTTACAGCGACGAATACGCAATTGCCTAAGCGGGGTTCGTGCGCAATTGTTCGAGTATGGATCCCAAGAGCTTGCTGAAATTGAACTTTTTTTGATGTGGAGGGCAAGGGGCATGGTTATGGAGTCCCCAGGAGTTAGGCCTTAGTTTGATGTTTGGGTTTGAGGGATGAAAACGACCCAAGCGCTTTACTAGTCAGAAAACACTACGGAAGTGGCGCCATTGATTAATACGCGATCATGCAGGTAGTATCGCAAAGCCCTAGAGAGCACCTGACGCTCTAAATCTCGACCCTTCCGAACCAGGTCATCCGGAGAATCGCCATGGGTAACACGGGTGACGTCTTGTTCAATAATCGGTCCTTCATCTAGGTCGCTTGTCACAAAATGCGCTGTTGCGCCAATTAATTTAATGCCGCGAGCATGAGCTTGATGATAGGGTTTTGCGCCTTTAAAACTTGGCAAGAATGAGTGGTGCACATTGATGCATTTTCCTGATAATTTGCTTGATAAATTGTCAGAGAGGATTTGCATATAGCGCGCCAAAATTACCATGTCTACACGGTAATCAGAAACAATTGCCAATAATTTTTCTTCTTGTTGTGCTTTCGTTCCAGGGGTTACTGGCAAGTGGTGAAATGGGATATTGGCAAAATCAATGCTCGAATATACTTCCCGTGGATGATTCGACACAATGCCACATATAACCATAGGCAATTCACCAATTCGCCAACGGTACAACAGGTCAACTAGGCAATGATCCAATTTAGATGCCATGATGAGTACTCGCTTTAAATCGGTTACCGCTCGAATCTCCCAAGAAAGTCCAAATCGCTCCGCAATTGGTGAAAATCCGGCTCGCAAAGCATCAGCAGTTACGCCAGCTTGTACACAACTAAAACTAACCCGCATAAAAAAACGCTTTGAATCTTTATCGTCAAATTGCTGCGCTTCTTCAATATCCCCTCCCATTTCAAAAATATAGGTTGAGACGGCGGCAACAATTCCGGGGCGATTTGTGCAGGTAAGCGTGAGGTAGAAATTTTCTGGATTCATGGTGGGGTTGCGCTTTAGGTTCCTCGGCAGGCAATGTTAAATACCCCTGCTGCCCATGATCCATCTTGAACACTTTCAAAGACGCTATCGGGGGTTTTGCTATCAAGAACTACCTTCCCTTTTCCGCGATTACCGGAGAATAATTTAAATTCTATCGGACGATATTGGCCCTTTGCGCAATTGTATTCATTTAGGCCAATGATGGAATTTACAACCTGTTTTGTTTTGGGATCTTCCCCAGGTTTTTTAAAATCCAGCATCGAAATAATTTGAGCGGTATCCCCGGTTTTCATTAATGTTGCAGTGTCGACCGAAATAATTGAGCGTTCGTCAGATCCAAGGTCTTTCCATTCAGCAAAAGCATTCGAGCTTGGGATGAAGGTGATGCATGCGATTAGGGATGCGGAAGCGATGAAGCTAAACGTTGACTGGGTTTTCATAATGCCATCCATCTAAATTGTTAATGAGGGTATTTTAAACTCCCAAGCCCTATCTTGGGCTTAAAAGTAATTGACGTTTACTGGTTGCAGGCTTCATTTGAAGGGGTAGTGTTTCGTTCTTCGCCCATAAGGGGTTCATATTCCGGTATAGCTTGCTTTGCACCCACCCGGATTGCCCGGCTTGGTAAATAAAACTTGACTGTTCAAGATCGGAAAGATCGTAAATTGCACGTAAGCTTGAGGCTTGCTTTACCTCGTAAGGATTAATCGCTTGCCCGAGTTCGGTTTTTCCAACGTTTATAGTGAACGTATCCCCGGGGATGGGCGTTTCAATATTGAATAACCTTGCTAGAAGTGGAACTTTGCTAAATGGCCTGTGTTCGGAAATAGCGATGTGGGCGTTCCCCCAGGACCATTTCTGTGGATTGCTACCGTAGGATTTCACTAATTCATCGAGCGCTTTATCGTAGGCTTCATTGGATGCATCGCTACAAGTTTCTTTTTGTTCGGTTTCCGGTTTATCGCACCAAGGGCTATTTGGGTCCTTCACTTGCTCAAGCAAAGCATCCCGAAAATGGCGTTTTCCGTATTCTTCTTTGAAGATGTACCCCAGGCGAGAAAAGAGCCTACGTGTTAGCTGGTCTACCCAAGCATTAAAGATCAAAGCAGCTGCACTATCCGACTTCATATCGCCATCAAAATCTTTGCTTATATTAAGCGCCATCGTTCCAAGTTCATGTTGAGGTTTGCTGGACTTGAATAGATCCATGAGTGGAACCGCTCCTAGTGATAAAGTATCCCCTTGCATGGCATGCATGGAATCGATATCGTGCCGATCTTTTTTTTGTATTAATGATGCAATTCGCTCGTAACGCATTGGAAGCTCCCAATCGCCTGTTAGAGGGTTGGGATTATTCTCGGAAATGATTTGTTGATTGGCGGTTGCAATCCAGCCTTGATTGGGATTATTGCTTGAGGGCAGTTGCTCGAATGGTATATAGCCAGTCCAGTCGTGTTGTTTTTCCCACCCTGGAGCAGGCGCAACCCCGTATAGACCCTGATGAAGAGTTCTCTTGGGCGCTGCCCCCGCTGCTTGATAGGATATGTTGCCTTCCAGGTCGGCCATCACCACATTTTGCATCGGAGCATAGTTTTTGCGTAATGCCTCCTTGAACGAGTCTAAATTTATGGATCGGTTCATTTCGAGTAAACCCACGACCGATTGATTTTCAACGTCAAGAGCTATCCAGCGCAGGGAGAGGGCAAAGCGATCGGTATCGATGATATTTTTTGCACGCTGATAAGCATCCGAAATGATGGGGCCGTGACGGCTATCCTTAACCAGAAAGCGTAAAGGAGGCCTATCTTTTATGTCGATGATTTCTTGATGGACCCTGAAGGAAAGGGGGCCATCTGGACCACGATACATCCCCTTTTTTTCTGAGTCCAGTTTTTCAATATATAGGTCTTGAACATCCGGTCCTGTATTGGTAAAACTCCAGGCAAATTTATCGGTTCTTCCTAAAACCACAGCGGGGATGCCTGGAATAGTCGCACCGATTACATTCAGTCCTGGTGCATCAAGGTGTGCGAAATACCAAATGGCTGGTGTTGATAATCCCAGGTGCGGATCATTAGCAAGCAATGGTTTTCCGCTGGCTGTTTTTTTCCCGCTGATTGCCCAATTATTTGATCCGATGCCTTCATTTCCGCCTGGAAGTAGCTTGTTTAAAACAAAATCGTTACCCGGAAGTGATGATGTATTGCTGGCGTGTTCCTCATCATCCATTACCGTTTCGGTAATGGATTTATTCTGACGTTTTGAGTTAAAGATTTTTAAGTCTTTGTAAAATTTTGCAAAATCCATTTGTGTAACGGGTTCCCCTTTGGTGTAAGGGGGAAATACCTGCCATATTTCTTCTGTAGTCAGGTATTGGGAAAGCTCTAGACGCTGCAATTCTTTCTGCCAGTTTCCGCCAAGATCAAGAGACATCATGAGCATCCATGCGACACTGTCTGAGGATGACCAGTAACCGGGTTTAGATCTGGTGAGAAAATACTCAATGGGAAGAGCCCATCCAAGGCTTGCATTGCCGGCATTTACTCCATCGGCATATGCTTGAAGCAATCTTTTTGCTTCTATGGGATAGCGGTCAAGTTGCCTATCGGCAGATCTTTTAATTCCAATGGTACGCATAAACCGATCGATTGGTACAGTATCAGTTCCTAGAATTTCAGATAATCTGCCTGAGGCAAGGCGTCGATTGATTTCCATTTGCCAGGAACGTTCAGTAGCGTGAATGTAACCTAGGGCAAAAATTGCATCACTGGGGGAGTTTGCTTTTATATGCGGTATATCGGCCAAGTCAAAACTGATTGTGACGGGGTCAATTACCCCTTGAATAACGCGTTTTCCAGACTGTTGCGATTCAGTGGAGGCGAGATAAAAAAAGATGGCTGTAATGAAGATGCCAATCAGAATCATGAAGAACAACAGACTTATGCGCGCTATTAAGCCAAGACCTGTACGTTTTTTGAAAAATAACATGCAGGGATTTTAGTTCTTTTGAGAAATTTTGTACGTTCCTTTATTCAAGTAAATTTTGCGTAAATTGGACTTGTTGGTTGAATAGTTAATGCATTTTTCCTAACATTAGTCCTTGCGTGGTAACATTTCGGATGTCTTGGTTTTTTGTTGCGCGGCAAATGTTGCTAGTGCGAGCCCGAGTGGTGAAATCGGTAGACACAGCAGACTTAAAATCTGCCGACTATAAAACGGTCGTGCCGGTTCGATTCCGGCCTCGGGCACCAATCGACAATTACCTTAATCCGGTTCCGTTACAAATCCTAGCTTGGTTAAGCCTGCGCGTCGAGAGGCGGAAAGTACTTGTGCTACCGCGTCATACTTAACGGATTTATCGGCTCGTAAATTGATTTCGGGTTGTGGTTCTTTTTGAGCGGCTTTTTCGGCATACCCATTGAATGTTGCCAAATCAATCGGGGTGCTATTCCAAAAAATTTGTCCATGCGCATCAATTGACAGTTGAATTGATTCGGGTTTGACTTCGTTGCGCGTGCTGTTTGCCTTGGGTAAATCCACCTTCACTGCTTGCTGAATAACGGGAAGGGTAATCATGAAGATGATCAGTAGAACCAGCATCACGTCAACCATGGGTGTCATGTTGATTTCTGCCATGATGGCATCATCATTTTGGTCGTTTTGGAGGTTGAATGACATGTTTATTCTCCTGGCTTAACGCGTGCGCCCGTTACAAAATAGGCGAGCAAATCGTTACCAAATCGGTTGAGCTCCGCAAGGAGTAGTTTATTGGCACGATTGATCGCATTGAATCCAAGTACCGCGGGAATTGCGACGGCAAGACCGAGTGCGGTCATGATGAGCGCTTCACCTATCGGACCCGCTACCTGATCAATCTGCGCACTGCCAGAGCTGCTAATGGCAATCAGCGCATGGTAGATTCCCCAAACTGTGCCAAACAATCCGATAAAAGGAGCTGTGGCTCCAGTTGATCCAAGAAAGGTCAAGCCCTTTTGCAATTTTCCTGCAAATGCATCAATGCTGCTTTTTAAACTTCGCGCCATCCATTCGGAATAATTCAAAGTTTGCAATAATTCTCGATGGTTGCTCGATTGGTTTTGGTGGTGCAGTGATGCTTGAGAAGCGGACTTGGCAATTTGATAATATGGGTTGGCAATATGGTTGCTTAAAGTGTTGAGCCCGTCCTCGAATGAGGTTGCGCGCCAAAATTTATCGAGTTCTGGTCGTAATTTTCGAAGGTTAATCAGACCCCAAAATCTTGTCAGCAAGATTACCCAGGTAATGATTGAAGAAGCCAGCAATGCAATTGCTACAAATCGGGTGACGAGATCGCCCTCAAGCCAGAGATTCGCTAAGCCAAATGGAGTATTCATTTTTTTACTCTTTACTTTAGGTTGAATTTAATTAGTAGGTTTGTTGAGATTTTTGAGGCAACGCCGTTTACTAGGTAGGGTTTAAAGCGGTATCGACGTCCAATTTCTGTAGCTGCTCGATCAAGTCTGGGAAAAGTACTTGAACGTAATATAGCAAGATCTTCTACGTTGCCTGTTTCGTCGATGATTAATCGCACAACCACTTCGCCTTGTTCGCCTGCTCTTTTGGAGAATGATGGGTAATAAGGGTCGGCATCCGGTTGGTAAATGACCACAAGTTTACCAATATCAGTTTGTATTGGAGTTCCGCTTGAGCTTGAGTTGGTTGATGGCGCAACGGCGAGGTTTGGTAGTGGCGAGTCACTCCCCTTATTTTGTTGTGGCGGTGCTTGTGTTGGTTGCTGGTTTTGTGGCGTTGGAGGGGGCTGAGTTGGTTTTTGCTCAACCGTTTTCTTCTTTTCTTCTTGCTTAGGTTTTGTAGGGGGAGCTGGGGGAGGTTGATCCAGTTTAGGAGCCGGAGGGCTAACAAGATTAGCCAAGATACGCGATTCATCCAAGTTAGATGGGTCTTTAGGCTCCAACCCTTTTTCGAAGCTTATAAAAAATAGGGCATGCATCAACAGTACGATGGCGATGATAATTCGTTCCGACCGAGAGAATGGTAAAAACGAATTAAAGCGGTTAATGTATGAGTTCATCCTAAATCTTCAAATCGGTTGTGCCAATTGTATGTTCGCAAATGGAATACATTTTTAGGTCGCTAGTAATCAGATCGCGAGTCATTTTTAAGAGTGTTGTTCCGTTAGAGCTGCTGACGAGCGTTAGCATCCCGAGTCGGTTTTCTTTTTGAGCTGTTGCCGTTTGAGGCAATCGTTTTCCTAATTGGCGTATTACCGCTTCACTGGTATCTATCAACTTGATTTCGTGTCCAAGAATCTTTCGAATGGAATGGGCTAAAAATGGATAGTGTGTACAGCCTAAAACTAGCGTGTCTGCCCCAGATTTTTGAATGGGCTCCAAATACTTTGATAGAAGTTCAATTGTCTCCGGGGCATTGGCTTTGCCGGACTCAATTAAGGAAACTAAACCTACGCCAGTTTGTTTTATGAATCTGCAGTTGGTCGGAAGGGTGGCTAGTAGCGAATTAAATTTGTCGCTATTCAGAGTGGCATCGGTTGCCAAGACGCCCACAATACCGTTTTGGGTCTGCATGGAGGCCGGTTTAATTCCCGGTTCTACCCCGACAATTGGCAGGTCGCCCAACATCAAGCGTATTTGTATAATAGCTTCTGCAGTAGCCGTATTACAGGCAACAACAATTGCATCGCAGCCTTTGCTTGCTAAATACTGACAGAGTTCTAAGCTGCGTTCGGATATCCATTTGCTTGATTTTTCGCCATAGGGCGCATTGGCTGAGTCTGCCAAGTAAATATAGTCGTGTTCAGGAAACTGTCGCAGGGCCTCATCCAAAATGGATAAGCCCCCTACGCCAGAATCAAATACTCCGATAAGCGACAATGAAACCCTTAAACAATGACGACCGGAATTTTTCCGATCTTGGTTTGCCATTCTCTTGGGCCGGTCTCGTGCATTGAGGTGCCCAGGGAATCAACCGCTACAGTTACTGGCATATCCTGGACATCAAATTCATAGATTGCCTCCATGCCCAAGTCGGCAAAACCAACCACTTCGGAGGTTTTAATCGCCCTTGAAACAAGATAGGCTGCTCCACCTACTGCCATGAGGTAGGCGGATTTATGCTTCTTAATTGCATTAATGGCAACGGGTCCACGTTCTGCTTTTCCAATCATTGAAAGCAAGCCAGTTTCAGCAAGCATCATTTCCGTAAATTTGTCCATGCGAGTGGACGTGGTTGGGCCGGCTGGTCCAACTGCCTCATCTCGAACAGGATCCACTGGGCCTACATAATAGATAATTCGATTTTTAAAGCTGACAGGGAGCTTTTCTCCTTTAGCAAGCATGTCCTGTATTCGCTTATGGGCAGCATCCCGACCCGTGAGGATCTTGCCGTTTAATAGTAAAGTTTGCCCTGGCTTCCAGCTAGCCACTTCTTCTGGGGTCAAGTGATTCACATCAACCCGTTTGGATTTTTGAGTATCAGGAGTCCAAGTAACGGCAGGCCAATCTGAAAGCGTGGGGGTTTCTAGTTTTGCTGGGCCATCACCATGCAAATGAAAATGAATGTGGCGTGTTGCGGCGCAGTTTGGGATCATTGCAACTGGGAGGGATGCGGCATGAGTCGGGTAGTCCAGTATTTTGATATCCAATACCGTGGTTAATCCACCTAATCCTTGTGCGCCTATGCCCAACTGATTCACCTTTTCGTAAATTTCAAGACGCAATTCTTCCAGTCGGTTTTTGGGTCCTCGGGCCATAAGATCCTGAATATCGACGGGTCCCATGAGAGACTCCTTTGCCAGTAGCATCGCTTTTTCCGGGGTTCCACCAATCCCAATGCCAAGGATTCCAGGAGGGCACCAGCCAGCACCCATGGTGGGTACCGTTTTTAGAACCCAATCAACAATCGAGTCTGAAGGGTTGAGCATGGCGAGCTTGGCTTTATTCTCCGATCCACCGCCTTTAGCCGCACAGATCACTTCAATATCGTCACCTGGGACAATTTCGTAATGGATGACTGCTGGAGTGTTGTCACCAGTATTTTTGCGTTTGCCGGCTGGGTCAGCAAGTACGGAGGCACGAAGCATATTTTCGGGGTTCAGGTAAGCTCGTCGGACGCCCTCATTCACCATATCGGTGACGCTCATGCTGGCGTCGCTCCAGCGTACATTCATGCCGACTTTCAGAAAAACCAATGAAATCCCAGTGTCTTGGCATAAGGGTCGGTGACCTTCAGCGCACATGCGGCTGTTGGTCAGAATTTGGGCAATTGAATCCTTGGCCGCTTCGCCTTTCTCAAGCTCATAGGCCTTTCCCATCGCCGTAATGAAATCCTTGGGGTGGTAGTAGGAAATAAATTGAAAGGCATCTGCAATACTCTGGATTAGGTCTTCTTGTTTGATGTTTGTCATGGTTTTTACTCAATTTAGTAAGGTTTCCCCTATTTTAAGGGTTTGCCATAGAGCA
>CAIKFU010000088.1 GCA_903826775.1 uncultured beta proteobacterium
ACCGGATTTATTGAGATTAATAGCTGGGTAGACACGACGTTCAGCAAGTCTACGCTCTAGGTGAACCTCCATGTTTCCTGTGCCTTTAAATTCCTCGTAAATCAGATCATCCATTCGACTCCCAGTTTCAATAAGGGCTGTAGCCAAGATTGTTAGTGAGCCACCTTCCTCAATGTTTCGGGCTGCGCCAAAAAAGCGTTTCGGGCGTTGCAAAGCATTTGCGTCCACACCACCAGATAAGACCTTCCCAGAAGACGGCACAACGGTGTTGTATGCCCTAGCTAGCCGGGTAATTGAATCAAGCAGGATGATTACATCTTTTTTCATTTCAACAAGTCGTTTTGCTTTTTCGATCACCATTTCAGCTACTTGAACATGGCGAACTGCGGGTTCGTCAAACGTAGACGCAACAACTTCACCGCGGACCGAGCGTTGCATTTCCGTTACCTCTTCTGGCCGCTCATCTACAAGGAGGACTATCAAAATTGCGTCTGGAAAGTTTGTGGAAATGGCATGGGCAATGTGTTGCATCATGACGGTTTTGCCAGATTTTGGCGAGGAAACAATCAGTCCCCGTTGTCCAAACCCGATCGGGGAAATCATATCAATGATGCGACCCGTGAGGTTTTCTTCAGCTTTAATATCCCGCTCTAAGTGAATGGTTCTATTTGGATGTAGAGGGGTTAAATTTTCAAACATAATGCGGTTTTTAAGCGCTTCTGGAGCTAAACCATTTATCTTGTCTACCTTTACTAGTGCAAAGTAGCGCTCCCCATCCTTGGGCGTTCGAACCTCTCCTTCTACGCCGTCTCCAGTATGAAGATTGAAACGGCGAATTTGGGCTGGTGAGATATATATATCGTCAGGTGAAGCCATATAGGAAGCTTCTGGGGATCGTAGAAATCCAAAACCGTCTGGTAGAACCTCTAAAACCCCATCACCAAAAACAGATTCGCCAGCCTTGGCCCGTTTTTTTAAAATGGCGAACATTAATTCTTGTTTGCGCATTCGTTGGGTATTTTCAATCTCCAGGCTTGCTGCCATTTCCAAGAGGGCGGAAACGTGGAGTACTTTTAGTTCGGTGAGTTGCATAGATATCTCGGTAGTTCAGTGAAATGTTGTGCTGATTAAGCGATTGGCGCCGCTCTTGAAAGCAGGCAAAGTAAGTTCAAGGTTTGTATTGTGAAATCAAAAAAATCGGAGTAATTAAAAGCAGGAAATTGGGAGGTGAACCTGAAGTTTGGGGTTGCTGAAGATTTGAATGAGGTGATAATGAGCTTCGCTGATTAGCGAGCTTGTTTGAATACTACACTAAAAGTCTATATAAGCAAAAGTTAAAATTAAATGTTATTAAAAACTGTTCAAAAAAACCACAGGCTCACCTAATGAGCTTGTGGCCGTACATTATTTACAGGTGACTATCAATAAATGCAGTCAATTGGGATTTTGCGAGGGCCCCAACTTTTTGGGCTGCAACCGTTCCGTTATTAAAGAGGATTAAAGTGGGGATGCCACGAATATTGAATTGGGCAGGAACGCCTTGGTTCTCATCTACATTCATTTTGGCGATTTGCAGCTTATCCCCATACTCTTTCGAAAGGTCTTCCAAAATTGGGCCAATCATTTTGCAGGGGCCGCACCACTCAGCCCAGAAGTCGAGCAGAACGGGCTTATCGGATTTTAGGACGTCTTGTTCAAAAGAGGCGTCAGTTACGTGTTTAATGCCGGCACTCATGAAAATTCCTTATTTAGGTATTGTTATTCCCCTTATATTAGCAATAAGTAGAGCTTTTTGCCTAGAGTTTGAAATTATTCTAATCGCAATCCTTAAACTAACTGCCAAAAATACCATCTTGGTATTACTCTAAATGTCTTATCCTATTCCCAAGATCTCTCTAGGGGCTTCGCCCCATATATGTTTTATAGAGCCTAATGCCTTAGCGCTTCAAACGTTATCAACGATAGTTTGGGAGTGCGCTCAACTATATAAGCAACGCCCTTTGGTGGTATTGGGTCCGTCAGCGCCGCTGGCGGGGATCAGGATCGCGCTTGAGAGGTATAGACCCAATGGAATAGACCCTGCAGTTGCTTTTTTGCCTCAAGTTATAAGTTTTAATGACTGGTTAGAACTTGCTCCTGAGGTTTGGAAACTTCCACGAAAACAGTCACCCCTAGAGCGTTGGTTATCTGTTTATTCAACTTTGAAGCAACATCCCAAACTGCAGGCTTGGTTCAACTCTGAAAGCGAGGCAGGTGCTTGGGGATTAGCAAAAGCCATTATTTCTGCATGTGATACCTTATCAAATGCAGTTTCCCCTAGTCTGCAAGAAGAATTGGCGTCGTTAATAAATAGTCAAGAAATTGATAATTCTGGAATTGGGGAGGCTTGGGTCGAAAGAGTAGAAATACTGCTAGAGGAAAAAATAGCAGAGGCTTATCCAAAGCTGGCTCGTAAAGTTGTTGACCAGGAAGCCAAAATTCTACTAAC
>CAIKFU010000089.1 GCA_903826775.1 uncultured beta proteobacterium
AAAGCAGACCTACTTTTTGTGGATCGCTTTAAAAATTACCCTAAAAAATTGTGGGAAAAATTAGGCGCTATATAGTAGTTGGTCGGGGCGAGAGGATTTGAACCTCCGACCACTTGCACCCCATGCAAGTACGCTACCAGGCTGCGCTACGCCCCGACGAAAACAAGAATTGTATCAGTTACTCTAATTGCCAAGCATCTTCAATATTGCCTGCAACTCTTCCCGAAGTTTTAATTCGCCACGCGCCTCATCAAGACGGTTACGAGCTCCGCTAATCGTAAATCCTTCTTCATACAAAAGCGCTCTGATTTTACGTATCAGCACCACTTCGTGGTGCTGATAATAACGCCGGTTACCCCGACGCTTTTGAGGGCTTAGTTGAGAAAACTCCTGCTCCCAATAGCGCAATACATGAGAGCGAACGCCACACAATTCCGCAACCTCACCGATAGTGAAATACCGTTTGGCAGGTATTGGTGGCAACTGCGAACATAACAGTGCCGACCCAGGATCACTCTCTATTTTCTCGAGCATGGGATTCAACGGCATCCTTAAGTTTTTGGCTGGCGTGGAATGTTACAACTCGTCTAGCTGCTATCGGGATCATTTCGCCCGTTTTAGGGTTCCGTCCTGGTCGTGCGGACTTGTTTCGCAATTGAAAATTGCCGAAGCCGGAAATCTTTACTTCTACGCCGGCCTCCAAAGACTGTCCTATCCGATCAAAAAATGCGTCGATCATATCCTTTGCTTCTCGCTTATTTAGGCCTACCTGATCAAACAAAGCTTCCGCTAGCTCGTTCTTGGTAACCGTTTCGCTCTGATTTATTTCACTCATCGAAATGCTTTTCTTTTATCGTTTTGTTAAATATACAATCAATTCAAACCACAATTCCCATTTTTTTACTGCTTTTTGTAATACTATACCTAGCGTAATCGCGCAGAGCAATTTTTCTCTAGTGCAGCCAATAATGCAGCTATTACCGCATCGATTTGCATATCCTGCAAAGTCTCATTTTGATTTAACAAAGTAATGCGAAAAGCCAAGCTCTTTTCGTCACCTGCCATGGAGTTACTAGATCCGGCTTTGGGCCTAAACTCATCAAACAATTCAATTTTCCGTACAAATGGCTGTTTGCTTTTATTCATTGCGTCAAGCAAGGATTGCATAGTAACGCTTTGTTTGACGACGACCGCCAAATCGCGTTGAACCGCCGGAAATTTACTCAGCTCCTCAGGTTGGGGTAAACCAAGACTACGGAACGCCTCCCAATCAAATTCAAACAGTATTGGCGCGAGAGGTAACTCATAGCGTTGCTGCAAAGCCGGATGTAATTCTCCGATCCATCCAGCCAGAACAGGGCCGTTCATCGACTTGAGCATCATTTGTGCAGAACGCCCAGGGTGCAATGCCGGGTGTTTATCCGCAAGCGTGGTGAAATTCAAAGGCTCAAGAACGCGCTCCAAGTCACCCTTGACGTCAAAGAAATCCGCCGGGCGACCAACACTAGACCATTGTTCCGGAAGAGATGATCCATAGGCGATCCCACCAACACGCTGGGGCTGTAAAAAACCGCGTACTTGTCCGCCGTTTTCAAGCTTGCCGTGGTTTACATCCTCATAATCGCGCAGGAACACACGTCCAACCTCAAAAAATCGAACTCGTGCAGCCCCACGATTGAGATTTGCTCGCAAATTGCCTAACAACCCACCCCATAATGTACTGCGCATAACACCGTACTGGCTGGCAATAGGATTTAATACGGCAATCGATTCTTTCGCATCTAAACCGGCTAAGCAACCTTCGCTTTCAGAATCGGTAAAACCAAAATTGATCGCTTCCTGATAGCCTTGCAATGCGAGCCGTTGACGTAATGAGTGGATTGATCGATTGGATTCTTTTGGGGCGCTCATTTTCAAAACGGCCACCGGCGGTTGATCGGGTATGTTTTCAAATCCATACATCCGTGCAACTTCTTCGATCAAATCTTCCTCAATCTCCAAATCAAAGCGATAACTGGGAGGAGTAACTAGATATATATCATCCGCTTCAAGCTTGAAATCAAAACCTAGTCGCTCAAATACCCCGCTCACGATCTGGCTAGTCAAAGGAATGCCGATAACCTTTACAGCTCGTTCCAAACGCATCCTCAATGGCTTCCGCTCAGGCAATCCTGTGACTTGATCGTCTACTGGGCCCACCTTCCCTCCGCACACCTCGACGATTAATGACGAGAGGTATTCCAAGCAGTTGACAGTTGACAGAGGATCAACGCCCCGCTCAAATCGATGCCCCGCATCCGTAGTGAAATTAAAACGTCGGGCGCGACCTTGTATGGCAGCAGGCCACCAAAAGGCGGACTCCACATAAATATTTTGCGTTCCATCATTAACCGCGCAATGATTACCACCCATGATGCCGGCCAAGGCCACAGGACCTTGTTGATCGGCAACGACGCCAACAGCCAAGCTCTTTCCGACGACAAACTCTTCAGTTGAGAGCGGAGTAATTGTTTGACCATTTAACAGTTCAAGACTTTCGCCAGGTTTAGCCCAGCGAACAACCAAATCGCCTTGTAACTTATCGATATCAAAAACATGGGTTGGCTGGCCCATCTCCAACATCACGTAATTGGAAAGATCGACCAATGCAGAAATGCTGCGCTGACCGGCTCGATTCAAACGCTGCACAATCCACTCAGGCGTTTTAGCTTGGGAATTCACACCTCGTATCACACGACCAGAAAACCGTCCGCAGAGATCCTTGTCCTGCACAACCACTTCCAATCGGGCTAAATTCTCATCTGGAATCGTAGCGGTGGGAATGTTCCATGTCGGTAAAGACAATGCCGCCCCGGTTATTGCAGAAACCTCTCGAGCCATACCGATCACAGAAAGGCAATCCGCTTTATTCGGCGTCAATTTGATCACGAAGATTTGATCGTCTAAATCCAAAAACTTACGAATATCCTCGCCAACCTGTGCATCTTCAGGTAACTCTAAAATTCCTGCATGATCGTCGCCCAAACCAAGTTCACGCCCAGAGCACAGCATCCCCTGGCTCTCTACACCACGCAATTTACCCACCTTGATAGCGAACGGTTTTCCACCTACTTCGGATGGCGGCAATAAAGCGCCCACCAAAGCACAAGGAATTTTGATCCCCACGCGCGCATTTGGTGCTCCACAAACAATTTGCAATTCAGAACCTGTGCCAGCGTTTACCTTACATACCCGTAAACGATCTGCATCAGGATGTTGCTCTGCGGACAGTATTTCTGCAACCACTACCTTGGAAAAATCAGGTGCAACCGAATGCTGCTCCTCTACTTCAAGACCCGCCATGGTCATGGCATGACCCAGGGCAGCGCTATCCAAAGCGGGGTTTACATATTGCCGAAGCCAGGATTCAGAAAATTGCATACTCTGTGATATTCAATCTATTTAATACTACGGATTTATTTCCATTTGCTGCCGCCATTTCCTTATGCAGGAAATTGCGCCAAAAACCGCAAATCGTTTTCAAAGAAAAGTCGTAAATCATCTATGCCATAACGCAGCATCGTTAATCGTTCCAAACCTGAACCAAAAGCAAATCCCATATAGCGCTCAGGATCGATCCCCATATTTCGTAATACATTAGGATGAACCTGCCCTGCCCCGGAAATTTCAAGCCAGCGCCCCGCCAACTTGCCCGACCCAAAAGCCATATCAATTTCAGCAGATGGTTCGGTAAATGGGAAATAGGAAGGACGAAATCTAACCTGCAAAGCATCAGTCTCAAAAAAGGTTTTCAAGAAATCGGTATACACCCCTTTGAGATCAGCAAATGAAACATTTTCAGAAATCCAAAGACCTTCAACCTGATGAAACATCGGGGAGTGGGTGGCATCACTATCCACGCGATAAGTTCTTCCAGGCGCAATCACTTTGATCGGTGGCATTGAGGAATCAAGAGCATATCTCTTGACATGCTCGCTGGCATAGCGAACTTGAATAGGACTGGTGTGGGTACGCAGCAGCAGAGGTTTGCCCTGTAAATCTTTGCCGTCAATGTAGAAAGTGTCTTGCATGGAGCGCGCGGGATGATTTTCTGGGCTGTTTAGGGCGGTGAAATTAAACCAATCTGTTTCAATTTCAGGGCCATCAGCAACATCAAATCCTATCGAATGAAATATTTGCTCAACACGCTCCCATGTTCGCATTACCGGATGCAGACTACCAATGGCCTGTCCTCGACCAGGCATAGAAACATCGATGGATTCAGCTGCAAGGCGGTTTTGCAACACACCATCAGCCAAAGCCTGACGCCGTTCTTGAAGCTCAGTTTCTACGATATTTTTTACTTGATTAATTTGCGCACCCGCACTCTTACGCTCATCAGGCGACATTCCACCAAGCGCTTTTAAACGCTCGGTGAGAACACCCGATTTACCGAGATACCTGGCTTTCGCGTCCTCCAAGGCCACCGCATCGGCAGCCTCGAGGAAATCGCGTTTGGCATTCTCGACAATTTGGTCGAGAGAAACCATTTCAGCTAAGCTTAACTAAAAATAAATTAAGCTGTTGCGCTTACTACGGATTTAATCCGAGTAACCAAAGCGGCAAATGCCTCTTTGTCAGCAATGGCCATATCGGAAAGCACTTTGCGATCAAGTTCGATCCCAGACTTCTTCATGCCATTCATGAATACGCTGTAGGTCATATCATGTTGACGAACGGCTGCATTGATACGGGCAATCCACAATGCACGGAATACACGCTTCTTGTTGCGACGGTCGCGATATGCATACTGCCCAGCGCGCATAACGGCTTCTTTAGCAATACGGAATACATTTTTACGGCGACCACGATAGCCTGATGCAGCATCGGTGATTTTTTTATGACGGGCTCTTGCAGTAACCCCACGTTTGACTCTTGGCATTTAATTCTCCTAATTTAGTCTGAGGTTAAGCGTAAGGAAGCATTGAGCGAATTGATTTTACATCCGCCTTAGCAACTTCGGTGGAACCACGCAAATGGCGTTTGCTCTTAGTGGTTTTCTTAGTAAGGATATGGCGTTTGAAAGCCTGACCTCGTTTGATAGTTCCGCCTGCACGAACCGTAAAGCGCTTTTTCGCGCTACTCTTGCTCTTCATCTTGGGCATAAAGCACCCTCCTTCATTTGTGCATCATAGGTGGCAACCGACGGTCGCTCTTCCTGTACCTAGAGGCACTACTAACTACCGGCGCCTAACGACGCCTCCCTGCATAAAACCTACCAACAGTATCAGTCGGTTTATTTCGCCTTACGAACTGGAGCCAACACCATCACCATCTGCCGACCCTCCATCTTTGGAAACTGTTCAACTTGACCGTACTCTTGGAGGTCAACCTTCAAACGTTCCAACATTCGAACTCCGATTTCTTGGTGCGCCATTTCGCGACCTCGAAAACGCAGCGTAATCTTTGTCTTATCGCCATCTTCTAAAAAACGGATTAGATTGCGCAACTTCACACCATAATCACCATCATCAGTGCCGGGACGGAATTTTACTTCCTTTACCTGAATCACTTTTTGCTTCAGTTTGGCTTCGTGCTGACGCTTGGCTTCTTGATACTTGAATTTGCCAAAGTCCATTAAGCGGGCTACAGGTGGTACGGCAGTCGGAGCAATTTCAACCAGGTCGGTTTCTTTCTCTTCAGCCAACGCCAGGGCTTCACTTAACTTAACTACACCGAGGACTTCCCCTTCCATTCCAACCAAACGCAATTCAGGAGCAGTAATTTCCCGATTAATGCGTTGCAATTTTTCAGTAGCGATCTTGCATTTCCTTTATAAAAAACAATAAAGACCTACGTACCCCTAGCTAAGCTCGGGTCCGACTTTCTGGGAAACATCCTGCTGGAGTCGGGCAACGAAAGCATCAAGAGGCATTACGCCTAAATCAACTCCGCCACGGGCACGAACGGCCACCGTATTACCTTCGCTCTCCTTATCACCAACAATCAGCAAAAATGGGAGCTTCTGTAATGCGTGCTCGCGTATTTTATACGTAATTTTCTCATTGCGCAAATCTGATTCGACTCTAAACCCTTGTTTTTTCAGAGATTGCTGAATTTGTTGTGCATACGCAGCAGAATTTTCAGAGATATTGAGCACTACGACTTGGGTTGGAGCCAACCAAACCGGCATCGCACCCGCATGGTTTTCAATCAAAATACCGATAAAACGCTCTAAAGAGCCCACAATTGCACGATGCAACATTACCGGAACCTTACGGGTATTGTCCTCGGCTACGTATTCGGCACCCAAGCGAGCCGGCATCGAAAAATCGACTTGCATGGTCCCGCATTGCCAAGACCTCCCGATGGAATCCTTGAGGTGGTACTCAATCTTGGGACCATAAAATGCACCTTCACCAGGCAATTCTTCCCATTTTTGACCCGATGCAGTCAGAGCGCCCCGCAAAGCGTCTTCAGCTTTATCCCAAATCGCATCGTCTCCAACGCGTTTAGCAGGCCTTAGCGCCAATTTAACGGCTACTTCACTAAAACCAAAATCGGTATATACGGAGCGTACGGCTTTATCAAAAGCCGCCACCTCTGTTTGAATTTGGTTTTCGGTGCAAAAGATATGGCCGTCGTCCTGAGTAAACCCTCTAACGCGCATGAGGCCATGCAATGCCCCAGAAGGTTCGTTGCGATGGCATTGCCCAAATTCACCGTAACGCAGGGGTAACTCACGATAACTATGCAGGCCAGAATTAAAGATTTGCACATGGCCTGGACAGTTCATCGGCTTCAGGGCATAGGCACGATTTTCTGACTCGGTCGTGAACATGTTTTCTTTGTAGTTATCCCAGTGCCCCGACTTTTCCCAAAGGCCTCGATCCAGAATTTGTGGTGCCTTAACCTCAAGATAACCTTCATTCTGGTACACCCGACGCATATACTGCTCAACCTCTTGCCAAATCGACCAGCCTTTGGGATGCCAAAATACCAGGCCGGGCGCCTCATCCTGGAAATGGAATAAATCCAAATGGCGACCCAGACGACGATGGTCACGCTTCTCGGCCTCTTCAAGCATGTGCAAATAAGCATCCTGATCTTCTTTTTTCAACCAGGCCGTTCCATAAATACGCTGCAACATCTCGTTTTTGCTATCACCGCGCCAGTAAGCTCCGGCAAGTTTCATGAGCTTAAAAACTTTTAACTTCCCGGTAGAAGGTACATGAGGACCGCGACACAAATCGGTAAACCTGCCCTCGGCGTATAAGGAGACCTCCTCGCCCTGGGGAATACTGCCAATAATTTCAGCTTTGTAATGCTCGCCTTGGCCTTTAAAAAATTTCACCGCTTCATCTCGTGGCAATACGGTACGAATGACCGGCTCATCTTCTTTAACAAGCTCAAGCATCTTCTTTTCAAGAGCACCCAAATCTTCAGGAGTAAATGCACGATGATAGGAAAAATCATAGTAAAAGCCGTTTTCAATTACTGGGCCAATCGTGACTTGGGCTTCTGGAAATAACTCCTTCACTGCGTAGGCTAAAAGATGTGCAGTTGAGTGGCGCACAATTTCAAGCGCCTCAGGACTCTTATCGGTCACGATCGCCAAATGACTGTCTTGATCAATAACGTAACTTAGATCCACAATAGTGCCGTCCACAATACCAGCCAATGCTGCTTTGGCAAGTCCGGCCCCGATGCTTTGCGCTACATCTAGGACGCGAACTGACGCCTCAAACTCACGTTTTGATCCATCTGGCAGAGTAACTACAAGCATGACCACCCCATCTCGTTTTATACACATTACGCCAAAAAGAAAGCGCGGTAGCATTTCGGCAACCGCGCCCTTCTGGGTTTTTATTCGTTGGTAGGCTCGATTGGACTCGAACCAACGACCCCCACCATGTCAAGGTGGTGCTCTAACCAGCTGAGCTACGAGCCTATTCAGATCAAGAGTTTATCACCGCCTGCGTACTTCTGTAACACCTTTGACCTCTTCAAGGCTATTTTGGACAACACGAAGTCCCTCAGAGTGAGAAATTTCAATAGTCAACAGTATTTGCGCAAACCCCTTTCGCACCGATTTGCGCAGGTCTATAACGTGAATCCCCTGCCGCGAAAGAACCTCGAACAACTCCCGCATTAAATCTGATCGATCCAATGCGCTGATGGCTAAGTCAGCAGGAAATAATCGAATACTATTTGCCTTATCTTGAGCGCCTCCCCCGCTACCAATGCCAACTGAATTACTCCATGCGGTTTGAATAACTCGCTCGGGAGCTCTTTCTAATAACCCCCTAAATGTCTTGCAAGAACGTCGGTGAATCGATACCCCACGCCCTCGTGTTACAAAACCCGCAATCAAATCGGGTGGAACTGGTCTACAACAACGGGCCAATTGGGTTAGCAACGAATCAACACCAACAACCAAAATATCGCTAGCATGGCTCTGCTTAGTTTTGCTTGGATGCAAAATAATTTGTGAGTCTGCATTCTGATCAGATTTTGGCTCCGCCCTTATTTCTACAGAAGTCTTTTGGGATGCAAGATTAATGCTTTCATCATCAATTGCATTAAACCAAGCGCGCACCTTCGTCCGTGCACGGTGCGAACGCAAATAGGTGCGATTTGGGCTAATCCAATCGCGCGATGGACCGCCTTGTTTTACGGCTATCACCTCAACTGTCTGACCGTTTGCTAATTGTGTTTCTAAAGGCACCATAGCACCATCAACCCGAGCACCGCGGCAACGATGGCCAAGGTCAGTATGAACTGCATAAGCAAAATCTATCGGAGTAGACCCTTTTTCTAAAGCAATAACTTTCCCCAATGGAGTAAGAACATAAATATGGTCATCAATTTCATGATGCTTCAATTGATCCCAGGCATCCTCCTTCCAGGATATCAATTGTCTAGCCCAGGCTATTTGATGCTCATAAGCCACTGCAGCGCTATGAGTGCCACCTTGATGTTTTTTTGGGTCAACAACAATACCTTCTTGCCCTATCGTTTTAGGATTCTTAACTCTGACAGTCGAATAGGCGCCCTCCTTATAGCGCCAATGCGCTGCCAAACCATACTCTGCCTGCTGCTGCATATCGTGGGTGCGTATTTGAATTTCAAAAGCCACTCCATCCTCATTCATTACCACGGTATGAAGCGATTGATATCCATTCGGTTTTGGTCTAGCAATATAGTCATCAAACTCGCGTGGGATTGGTTGCCAGAGATTGTGTATCAATCCAAGCACTGCATAACAAGACTTTAAATCGTCTACCAATATCCGAAATGCGCGAACATCATATAAATTAGCAAAGTCCAAAGACTTGCCCTGCATTTTTTTCCAAATACTGTAGATATGCTTTGGCCTACCAAGAACGGTAGCATTAATATCCGCTCGAGAAAGCTCCTGCTTTAAGCGGATAACAATTTCCTCAATAAAACTTTCTCGCTCGGTTCGCTTGGAATCAAGCATTTTGGCTATCTCGCGATAAGTGTCTGGAGACAGAACTCGAAACGCCAAATCCTCCATTTCCCATTTCATCTGCCAAATACCCAGACGATTTGCTAAGCTGGCATCAATATTTAAAATCTCTTGGGCCCATGCACCCGGCATCACAACCTTCTGCTGCGTTACCCATCTTAAGGTCTGCAATCTTGAAGCCAAATAAATTAATACAACGCGAAGATCGTCGCCAAACGCTAAAAGCATTTTTCGTAACATTTCTTCTTGCCCCGAGATGCTAAACCCCCCATCTTCGCGAACCAACTTGGATTGAGCTTGCCTCAAGCCACGATACCCCATCAATAATCGAGCAGATTCCTCGCCAATCTGCTTAATTAAGGCTTCTCGTCCGAAGGTACTGTATAGATATTTAGCAGCGGTTAGGCTTGCTCCATCCAAATGCAAAGACTGCAAAACGTCCGCCACTCCAGACGAATGCAATTCTAGAGGCTCACCATACCAAGCATCAGAACTGGGTGTGATTGATGAGTTTTGCACGATGTCGTCAATAAAAAACGCTATAACAAATTAACTAAAAAATTCTTTTGCAAGTGCAATTTGCTCTGACTTCATAAATGCAGGAGCATGCCCAACCCCAGGAATCTCAATGCTTCTGGCGTAAGGATTTTTCTGGCACATTTCCTTAACCGTATCAGCAGATAAAAGGTCAGAATCACCGCCCCGAACAATCAAGATTGGGACATGAATGTGCTTAAAGCTATGCCATAAA
Organism: uncultured beta proteobacterium; assembly: GCA_903826775.1. Lineage (GTDB taxonomy): Bacteria > Pseudomonadota > Gammaproteobacteria > Burkholderiales > Burkholderiaceae > Polynucleobacter. The sequence goes on from CAIKFU010000089.1 coordinate 10,224, forward strand.
GCCATCTCACCAGCCTTTGCCATCATGGGATTTACCGATGCAAATGGAACGGAAATATTGGGGTCATAATGAACCTCCCACATATTTCCCCGAACAACTAATTGAGGGCCATTTAGGCGCTCCCACTCTTGGGGCGAATGATCTCCAAAGGTTGAACAAATTTGATTGAGGCAAGCCAATGCATCCGCTCTCTCAACAAAAGAAAACGGTTGACCTACATAAGAACCTAGGCGTTTGATCGCATCTGGCTCGATGCGCGGCCCCACATCATTGAGCAATAATCTACGAATTGGCGATTCTGGCATTGATGCATAAACCATTCCTATCAACCCGCCCATTGATGTGCCAAACCAATCCACCTGAGTAACATTCAAACGCCCTACCAATGTCACCATATCTGCAACATACTGAGGTATTCCATACAACATTGGATTGGTTAATCGATCTGAATCACCGCGACCCACTACGTCAGGACATACGACATAATAATTCTTTGACATCACTTCAGCTAAAGCAGCAAAGTCACTGCCCCGACGAGTGAGGCCATGAACGCAAATCAGCACTTTTGAATTTTCTGGGTCACCCCAGGCATGGTAAGCCATGCGATGCAAACCTTCCGTACTTGCGCACTCTACATATAAAGTATCCCCACTTTGAAACGGTCTCGCAACTTCACCTCTATAGCCGTCCGTTGAAAATGACGAATTATTTTCATTACCCGAATCCGTCTTCTTCTCATCGGTTGACCGCTCATCGCCACTAACAATTTCAGGCTGCAATGTCACATGGTCGATACCATGTTTGTTTAACAACATTGCGTCAATACGCTCCATGATTGGTGGCCATGACTCAATACCTTCAATCTCAATATGGCCAATCAAAGCAGGAAAACTTGGGGACATTTCCCAAACATGCAAATCATGAACGGCAATAACACCTTCTACGGCCTCTAAATCCCGACCGACCTCCAGATAATCTATATGAAGAGGAACGCCCTCCATTAAAAAATGGTAGGACTCTCCCAGAATGGAGAAAGTTGACCTCAAAATCAACATGGAAACAAAAATGGAAAGCAGAGAATCCACAGGCATCCAGCCCGTCCATTGGATGACCAACCCCGACAGTAAAGCAGCCACTGAACCAAGCAAATCGCCCATCACATGAATCAATGCCGCACGAGTATTGACGCTCTTCTTGTCCCGAGATAAAACCCAGGCAACCACAATATTCATCAATAAGCCAATGGCTGCAACCACCGAAACTGTCATGCCATCAATTTGATGCGGCGTGAAAAAACGGGATACCGCCTCAATAATGATCCAACCAACCAAGAACAGCATGCCAATACCATTCACAAAAGCAGCGAGGGCCTCGGCTCGACCAAAACCAAAAGAATGCCTTGGTGAAGGTGGACGTCTTGCGACAATTTGCGCCAACAATGCCAATCCAAGAGCCGCTGCGTCCGTAACCATATGGCCTGCATCAGAAAGCAAAGCCAAAGAACCGGCAAAATAAGCTGCAGCAGCTTCAACACCAGAAAAACTCAAAGTTAACAGTAAGGCTATAGCCAGCAAATGTTGATTCGAAGTTTCCCTACTATGCGAGTGCTTTGCATCACCGTGCTTATGGGCATGAAGCACATGCGGAGGATGAAGCCTCACATGTGGATGCTTTGCCTGGAAAGAGGCATTAGCAGACTTCTCAGAAGAGTGAGCGGGATCAACCATATTGATCCCATTATTTCATTATTTTAAAAACCTGAAGTATCTACAAGCGCACCAGTTTTTGAAACGATTTCCTCCTTGGTAACGCCAGGAGCCAATTCGACCAATTTGAGGCCATTCTGAGTAATGTCAAGAACACCAAGATCAGTAATGATGCGATTGACTACGCCTACACCTGTAAGGGGTAATGTACATTTAGGTAAGATTTTAATCTCTTCGGTCCCATCTTTCTTTTTGGCCACATGCTCCATCAATACAACCACATGTTTTACGCCGGCCACAAGATCCATTGCCCCACCCATACCTTTGACCATCTTACCCGGAATCATCCAGTTAGCTAAATCCCCATGTTCACTTACCTGCATGGCGCCTAAAATCGCGATATTGATCTTACCGCCACGAATCATCCCAAACGAATCCGCAGAGGAAAAAATGGAAGATCCAGGCAAAGTCGTAACAGTTTGCTTCCCGGCATTAATAAGATCCGCATCAACCTCAGCTTCCGTTGGAAAGCGGCCAATACCCAATAATCCATTTTCAGATTGCAGCCAAACCTCCATATCTTCAGGAACGTGGTTTGCAACCAAGGTTGGCATTCCAATGCCCAAATTAACATAGTAGCCATCACGCAATTCCTTGGCAGCACGCGCTGCCATTTGATCTCTATTCCAAGGCATTTTTATCTTCCTAATTATTTAGTTTCACGCTATAGACAATTGTTGGCTTGACACTTGCTTAGACTTTCGTCTCGGTTAAAGTGCGTTGCTCAATGCGTTTTTCGGGGTGAGCGTTCAATACCAACCTAGACACATAAATTCCAGGAGTATGGATTTGATCTGGGTCCAACTCGCCATTCTCAACAATCTCCTCGACTTCAGCGACCGTTACTTTGCCAGCCATTGCAACCACAGGATTAAAGTTGCGAGCGGTATATCGATAAACCAAATTTCCGGAACGGTCAGCTTTCCATGCCTTGACAAGCGATACATCAGAAATTAATGATCGCTCCAAAACATAATTTTCCCCATCAAATTCTCGTATATCCTTGCCTTCGGCAACCAATGTACCAACTCCAGTTTTAGTAAAAAAGGCTGGAATGCCACAACCACCGGCACGAAGCTTTTCAGCCAAAGTTCCTTGAGGCGTAAATTCTAATTGCAACTCCCCTGCCAAGAATTGGCGCTCAAATTCTTTGTTTTCGCCTACGTATGAGGCAATCATCTTTTTAACCTGACGGGACTCAAGCAAAATACCCAATCCAAAACCATCAACACCGGCATTATTTGAAATGGCCGTAAGATTTTGAACACCAATATCTTTGACCGCTGCAATCAAAGCCTCGGGAATACCACAAAGGCCAAAACCTCCCACTGCCAATGTTTGGCCATCCTTAAGCAAATCACGCAAGGCATCGCTTGCTGACGGGTAAATCTTATTCATAATCTTTCGTCCTAATTTTTGAGCAAAAGTGTAAAGAGAGTAATCATAATGCCTTCAACTACCAAAAGTTAGTCAAAAACATAAAAACCCCCTGTTCTTACGCTTAGAATTAAAATGGAAGTCGCAATCTTTAAACATAAAAAACACCGATACCAATCATGAACGCACAAGAACTGCTTGACCAATATGGACCGCGGGAGTCCATGGAATACGACCTCGTAGTGGTCGGTGGCGGACCTGCAGGACTTTCTGCGGCCATTCGAGCAAAACAGCTCGCAGCCAGTCAACAGCAAGAAATTAGCGTCTGCGTATTAGAGAAAGGGTCGGAAATCGGCGCGCATATCTTGTCCGGAGCCGTGATGGATCCCAAGGCAATCAATGAATTACTGCCAAATTGGCAAGAGTTGGGTGCGCCAATAACCACTAAAGTTACTCAAGATCGGTTTCTCTTTCTAACGGCGACAAATTCCTATCAGGTCCCAAACTGGATGCTCCCGCACTGCTTTAAGAATGAAGGCAACTATGTTGTTAGCCTAGCAAATGTCACGCGTTGGCTTGGGCAACAGGCGGAAGCCTTAGGAGTGGATATCTTCCCGGGATTTGCGGCTGCAGAAATCATCTATGGCCAAGCCAATCAAGTATGTGGCGTGGTTACTGGCGCTATGGGGCTTAACCAAGAAAAACAGCCAACCGACCAGTTTCAATTGGGGATGGAGTTACGGGGGAAATACACTCTGTTTGCAGAAGGATCTCGAGGGAATCTCGGCAAACAACTCATTGAACACTACTCGCTAGACGATATAAGCGATCCACAAAGCTATGGCCTGGGCATCAAGGAGCTTTGGGAGGTTGAACCAAGCAATCACCACCCAGGCCTTGTAATCCATACTGCAGGTTGGCCGCTAGATAGCCATACCTATGGCGGCTCATTTCTCTATCACCTAGAAGACAATCAAGTAGCGGTTGGTATGGTCGTTGGATTGTCTTACCAAAACCCCTACCTTAGCCCATTTGAAGAGTTTCAGCGCTACAAGCTGCATCCCATAATTCGCAAAACATTTGAGGGGGGGAAACGGATTGCTTACGGCGCAAGAACCATTACTGCAGGGGGTTTAAATAGCCTACCAAAAACCGTATTCCCAGGAGGAGCTCTGATTGGTTGTGATGCCGGCTTTCTAAATGGATCGCGCATCAAGGGCAGCCATTCGGCCATTAAAACAGGTATGCTAGCAGCTGAAGCGGCGGTTTCAGCCTTGAAAGAAAATCGTTCCAATGACATCCTTGAAGCCTATCCCCTTGCATTTGAAAACAGTTGGCTGCATAAAGAGCTAAAGCAAGCTCGAAATTTCAAAGCATGGATGTCAAAGGGTCTTTATTTTGGGACAGTAATGGTCGGCTTCGAGCAAAAACTGCTTGGCGGCAAAACACCTTGGACAGCTCACGTAAAACATGCTGACCATGAATGCCTCGAACCAGCTGCACAACATAAACCCATTGAGTACCCAAAGCCCGATGGAAAAATAACCTTTGATCGACTCTCTTCAGTATTCATATCCAATACCAATCATGCGGAAAATCAACCCATTCACCTTACGCTAAAAGACAACTCAGTTCCCGAAAATATCAACATGAAAATCTATGCTGGACCAGAGCAACGCTATTGCCCAGCCGGTGTTTATGAGTTTATTGAAAAAGATGGGGTAAACCGTCTGCAGATCAATTCGCAAAACTGCCTACATTGCAAAACTTGCGACATTAAAGACCCTACCCAAAATATTGTTTGGGTTACCCCTGAAGGAGGCGGTGGGCCTAATTACGGTGCGATGTAAATCGGTTATCGGCTTTTATATGAAAGCTTATGGATTGCCATGCCAGCCAACCCGCATGCCAAAGCAGACATAATAAAAACATCCCTGGGATGCCATTGATCCCAAATCCAACCAGCGCACAATCCTCCCAGGGTTCCGCCAAAACCATACGATATGGTTGCCATCAGCGCTTGTCCTCTTGCCTGTAATGGCCCCTTAAACCAACGTTGAAGCATTTTTGTAGCAGCGCTATGGTGTGCAGCAAAGGTTCCAGCATGCAATATTTGAGCGATGATCAATACCCAGGTCAAAGGAAAGAATGCGATAAGAGTGAATCGAATAATGCCGACTCCAAAAGAGCATTGCAACACTACTTCTGGGTCAAGGCGACTAAGGACTTTACTTTGAAAATAAAAAAATATCACTTCAGCAAATACGCCCAGAGCCCAAAATAATCCAATCTGAAATTTGTTGTACCCCAGATCTGCCAGATATAAGGAAAAAAATACGTATAAAGCGGCATGCGCAAAAATCATAAAAAAACCTGAGGTTAAAAACCAGCGGACATCTGGGTTTAGTAGTACCGCAAGCAATTCACCTTTGACCATTTTGCGTCGATCCATTTTGGGCTCATGTAAATTCCAAGTATTTATTGCAAGAATAAACAACACTACAGCGCCGACCCAAGGAAAAAGCTCTATGCCTTTTCGCTGAAATAGCTCACCGGCAACCAATACCATTGAAATAAAACCAATCGAACCCCAAAGCCTTAACCTTCCATATCGTTGATCAAATGAATTGTCTTTAAATAATGCGTGTGCAGTAGCCGCCTCGCCCAATGGCATCAAACTGCTTAAAACCGTATGGAGAATAAACATCCACACAAAAAACCCAAGATAGCTCTGTAAATAAAAAATAATTAGAAAAATGAGGCTGGCAAAACATGCGCAAAAACGAATGATGCCGATACGATTGGATAGAAAATCTGACAGCCAACCCCAAGAAAATGGGCCGATGATTCGAGTAATTTGCAGCATCGACATTAAGGCTGCAATCTCAATCGGATTAAAACCCTTGTTAACAAAATATAAGCTTGCATAAGGGGAAATAAGCCCTACGTATGCAAAATACAAAAAGAAAAAGGACCCGAAGGCCCAACGTGCTGATGGATTCATGTTTGATTAAATAGCAATTAACAGTTAACTTAAACTCGACCCAGAACGAGAAGCGGGGATAGGGGGTTGTGGCAATGAAACGTCCGCACACTGCGCACGATGCCTCAATGCGTGATCCATTACTACCAAAGCCAGCATAGCCTCAGCAATTGGTGTAGCCCTTATCCCGACACAAGGGTCATGACGCCCTTTAGTCTGAACAGTAATGGGCTGCCCATTTAAATCGATTGAATGTTTAGGGCTCAAAATACTGGAGGTGGGTTTAATTGCAATCGAAACACGAAGGTCCTGTCCAGAACTTACTCCTCCGAGTGTTCCGCCTGAATTATTGCTCGCAAAACCATCAGGGTAGAGTTCATCACCGTGCTCGCTGCCAAGCTGGGTTACACAAGCAAACCCTGCCCCAATTTCAACTCCCTTTACCGCATTAATGCCCATCATGGCATGCGCAATATCCGCATCCAATTTATCAAACAAGGGTTCACCCAAACCAGCTGGAACATTGCGCGCACGAACTTCTACGCGAGCGCCACATGAGTTACCATCTTTGCGAAGTTTATCCATATACGCCTCTAAAGCCGGCACAATTTCGGCATTAGGCGCAAAAAAAGGATTGGTCTCAATTTGGGATGCGTCTACAAATGGAATCACCACCTCACCAAGTTGGCTCATGAAACCATAAAACTCAGTTCCATACTGTTCACGCAACCATTTTTTTGCGATGGCAGCAGCCGCAACAACTGGGGCAGTTAAGCGAGCCGAGGATCGCCCCCCACCCCGGGGATCGCGTAAGCCGTACTTTCGGTGATACGCATAGTCTGCGTGTCCAGGCCTAAAAGTTTGCAAAATAGCACTGTAATCTTGACTTCGTTGATCGGTATTGCGAATCAATAAGGCAATTGGCGCACCAGTTGTCCTGCCTTCAAATAAGCCAGAAAGTATCTCGACGCAATCGTCTTCTTTGCGTTGCGTTACATGACGTGATGTTCCTGGTTTACGACGATCAAGATCGAATTGCAAATCCGACTCGCTAAGCAGCATACCGGGAGGGCAGCCATCCACGACGGCGCCTATAGCCGGACCATGAGACTCGCCAAAAGTTGTAACGGCAAATAGAAGACCTAGTGAATTTCCTGACATACCAATATTATGGCATCTGCCAGAAATCCTGCTCTGACCGAAAAAATATTGCTAATTGGATGCTTGCTCGGAATCCTCTGGCCAATCACGAATATAGGCCTTTAACATGGTATTTTCAAAGTCTTGAGACTCCACCACCGATTTAGCAACGTCATAAAACGATATAACGCCCATAAGGGTTTTTTGTTCAAGCACAGGTAGATATCGAGCATGATCGACCAGCATCATGCGCCGCACTTCGTCAATTTGCGTTTCCATGGTGCAAGTTAACGGTGCAGAATTCATGACCGAACGGACATCCAATCCTGAGAGAGCACCATGATGCAAAGCCAAAGCCTGTATAACCTCGCGGAATGTCAATATGCCTACTAAATCCTCATGCTCCATCACAACTAAAGAGCCAATATCATGATCACTCATAACCAAAACGGCCTTCTGCAAAGCGGTATCAGGCGAAACGGTGTAAAGCGCACTGCCCTTGACACGCAAAATATCGCTAACAATCATATTGGACCCCTGCTGGTTATCGGTTATTGATTCAATATATTCCCAAGATCTTCGGGAATCAAGCCCTTAGAGCGTGGATTTATACCGCACAAACCCTAATTTAGATCAACGAAAAATTGCCATCTTGGTAAAACCAGCGCGAATTAACGGCAAATTCGCTACCAAAACTGCACCTGCCAAGGTGACCCACCAAGTCAAATAAACCCAAATTAACGCTAACGGCAGAATGGCAAAAGTGCCATATACAGTCTTATAAAAAGGCACTTTGGTTAAAAAAACGCCAAAGCCAAATTTCATCAACTCAAAAGCCAATGCAGCGCACAAAGCCCCGAGAAACGCATCGCGAAATTTTACTTTTGCATAAGGGAGAACCTTGTAGACCACCGAATAAACTGCAATCGCAAGGAATACAGGCAATAAAGTGGCAAAAATTTCAAGATCAAGCGGTAGCGATTCAGTTAATCCCTCAGCAGCACTTAAGAGTCGACCGCTAAGATATGTTCCAAAACCAAGCAGCACAGGCCCCAAAATGGTAACCGCCGAGTAAATAGCCAATCGCTTTATAAAAGGACGACGTTCTTGGACTTGAAAAATTTCATTAAAAGCCCTCTCAATAACGGCCATTGCCAAAATAGTGGTCACCAATAAACCCAAAAGGCCAACCAGGGTCAATCCCTGTGCTTTTGAAGAAAATTGATTCAAATAAATAAACAACTGCTGATTGATGCCGCCCGGCATATAGGTATCCAATAACCAAGACTGAAATGCATTTTTAATCTGGATTACGGCGGGCAGATAACTTATAAGTATCGAAGCCACGGTTATCATTGGCACCAAAGAAAGCGTCGTAGTAAACGCCAAACTTGCAGCCACTTGGTTTAAGTTCTGATCACGGTTGCGATGCCAAAGCTCGCGAGCCAAAGAAAGCCATAATTGGGGGTAAAGATAACGACGCATCACCTTATCATAAGAGATAAAAGAGGATTCCATGAACCAATCCGATATTCTAGTGCTGTACTACTCCCGATCCGGGGCAACTCGCGATCTTGCACGACTCATAGCAGAAGGAATAGAGAGTATTCCTGGTGCGAATGCGCGCCTTAGGACCGTACCTTCTATATCAACGGTTTGCGAATCAACTGAGTCAGCAGTGCCCAAAGATGGATCCCCGTACGCAGAATACAAAGACCTCCAAGAATGCATTGGTCTTGCCTTGGGCTCCCCAACCCGTTTTGGGAATATGGCAGCGCCAATGAAGTATTTTTGGGACGGAAGTACATCTGAATGGTTGAGCGGGGCACTTGCCGGAAAGCCCGCTTGCGTCTTCACAAGCACAGGAAGCATGCACGGCGGACAAGAGAGCACCTTACTCACTATGATGATCCCGCTATTCCACCACGGCATGATATTAATGGGCCTTCCTTATAGCGAACCGGATCTCATGACATCCGTCACTGGTGGAAGCCCGTATGGCGCCACTCATTTATCCCATGCCAATGGACAAGCACCAATCAGCGCTGAAGAACGACGGCTTGCCATAACTCAAGGCAGAAGATTGGCGGAAACCGCTATGCGCTTAAGACATCAAAATGTTTAAAACCCTTCTAAATATGAATCGATACCGGCTTATTGCTGCTGCAGCCAGTATCGATCTATTCATTTTATGCATTTGCTGGGAATGGTTTCTCTCGCCTTTGCGTCCGGGAGGTTCTTGGTTGATTCTAAAGTCCCTACCTTTGCTCTTTGCTATACCGGGAATCTGGAAAGGCAAGGTATACACAATGCAGTGGGCATCTATGCTCATATTGGTTTACATGACCGAGGGCCTGGTTCGCATCACTGAAACGGGGATCAATTTTTGGTTAGCTTTACTAGAAACCCTTTTTTCAACAATCGTATTTGTATGTTTATTAGTCTATTTAAAACCTATTAAAGACAAAGCAAAAAAACTTGCAAACCAACCAACGCAAAATACGCCTTCTTGAACCCTTCTCCTAGCTACCAATCTCTTCTTAAAATATTTTCACCATGCCCGAACATCTCATCACCGATTTACAAAATATCCTAGGAATAAATTACGTACTCATCAATGAAGACATGATTCCCTATCTTACGGATTGGCGAAAAAAATTTACTGGAAAAGCCTTAGCTGTTTTACTCCCCAATAGCACAGAGGAAATAGCGACCATTGTGAAAACCTGCTCCAAAGCAAGCGTATCAATTGTTCCGCAAGGTGGGCATACGGGGTTTTGTGGTGGGGCAACTCCTGATATCAGCGGCAAGCAAGTCATTCTGAATTTAAAGCGAATGAATCAAGTTAGGCAAATCGACGTTGAAAACCAAACCATCACGATAGAAGCCGGGTGCATATTACAGTCCGTACAGGAAATAGCTGCCCAGCAAGGATTTCTTTTTCCATTAAGTTTAGGCGCAGAAGGTAGCTGCATGATTGGCGGCAATCTTGCAACCAATGCAGGCGGAACGAATGTTTTGCGATATGGAAATACTCGCGATCTGTGTCTTGGGCTTGAAGTTGTTACTGCTCAAGGCGAAATCTGGGACGGCTTAAAAGGCCTTCGCAAAGACAACACTGGTTATGACTTGCGGGGTTTATTCATTGGTTCTGAAGGCACACTTGGAATCATTACGGCGGCAGTCATGAAACTCTACCCATTACCAATATCGCAATGGACTACGTTAATAGCCGCCTCCGATATTCCGTCAACAATCGCAATACTGAATCTCTTTCAAAAGCGAGCCACCTCCCTACTTACAGGTTTTGAGATGATGACCCACGAATCGCTCAAACTCACTGTAAAACATTTCCCAAAAATGGCCAACCCATTAAAAAATGACCCTCCTTTCACAATTTTGGTTGAGTTATCCGATCATGAGAGCGAAGATCATGTTAGAAAACTATTGGAGGATATTTTGGCGCAGGCCTTTGATGATGGGCTGGTGTCGGATGCCGTAATCGCCACCAACCTTTCACAGGCAAATACCTTCTGGCAAATGCGTGAGCACCTCACCCTTGCTCAAGCCCAAGAAGGCGCAAACCTTAAGCACGACATTACGATTCCACTTTCAGCTTTAAGTGCTTTCATCCTAGAAACGGATGCTCTTGTCAAAAAACACTATCCGGGAGCCCGCATCCTCAATTTTGGACATTTAGGCGATGGGAATCTTCACTACAACATCGCCCCGCCTGAGGGGGTTGATTATTTAGCATTTAACATGAATAACGAAAAAGCAATCCATGACCTCATTTATGAGCAAGTTGAGCACTTTGGGGGGTCTATTTCAGCAGAGCATGGTATTGGTCAATTAAAGCTCGCCGACCTTAGAAATCACAAGGGAGCTGTCGCCCATGAACTAATGAAGGCCATAAAGCAGGCTTTAGACCCAAAAAATACCTTAAATCCGAATAAAGTCGTGTCAATTTAATTACTTTCTTGTCATCTTGATGCCTTATCCATGCGTTATTTGGGGCATGGAGGTGTCAAATGTCTACAAGACTTAAACGTTGGGCCCGCGCAATTCAATTAACCGAACCGTCTTCCAAGACCGATCCGGAAACTGCAATCAGCTTCTTAGATAGCAAATATCGAGATATTGCTTGGCGATATATACGGATTCTAGGATTTGAAAGAACCATCAATTTCATGGCTAGCAACAACTTTCATCCTGAATAATCATGTGCAATAACCTCCTTAACCCATTGATTTATAAATAGGTTTTTATATCTAAAGCTATTTGCAATTGCTGGTGATTTTTTATTTAAAAAAGTTTAACGCTTGTTCAACCAATTCCTGCGGACGTTCCTCAGGAATATAGTGCCCACAATCCAACGATTGCCCGCTGACCTCAGTTGCTACCCGAGACCAATCATCCAGCGGTTTGAAGCACTTGTTTACGAGTCCATGCTCGCCCCATAAGACCCGGATAGGCATTGGAATTCTCTTCTTAGCAATAAGATCCGCTCTATCATGCTCAAGATCAATCGATGCAGAGGCCCGATAATCCTCGCACATAGCATGAAGAGTTTTTGGATCTTGCACCCCGGACAAGTATTCTGACCAGCAGGCAGGATCAAAAATCGAAAGTCCCGCATATCTACCACCCATGTGGTTTTTGATCCAAAATTCAGGATCCGCTCCAATCAATTTTTCAGGAATAGGCTCTGGTTGGATCAAAAAAAACCAATGCCAATACCCTTTGGCAAACTCCATATTGGTTTTCTCGTACATGGTCAACGTAGGGGAAACATCTAAAACCATTAAGCGCTTTACGTTTTCCGGATAATCGGCAGCCAAACGGTGTGCAACCCTCCCGCCGCGATCATGGCCAATCAGAAAAAACGATTCATGACCAAAATTTTTCATTACCATTAATTGATCTTTAGCCATCGCTTTTTTAGAATAGGTGGAATGGTCTGTTTTACCGTAAGGCTTGGACGAAGCCCCGTACCCCCTCAAATCGGCTGCAACGACAAAGAAATGTTTCTGCAATTCAGGGGCCACTCTATGCCATATGGCTTTTGATTGAGGAAAGCCATGAAGCAATAACAGTGCAGGACCTTGACCGCCATACTGACAATCAATTTCAATTTTTCCGTCCTCTGACTCTATGGCAACAGTCTGTTGCTGAAATCCCGGAATCAAAAATGCCATATAGCTTTACCCTTGAAAAGCTTCTTAATTTAAGTATGCCCCGCCATTGGCATGCATTGTTTGCCCAGTTAAATATCGAGCTCTAGGACCGCACAAGAATTCCACAAGATAGGCAATCTCATCAGGATCGCCACGTCGACCTATTAGGGTTTTATTTTTAGAATGGTGTTCTGGAATACCAGAACCGGCAGAATCTCCTCGGACAGTATCGATCAGACCCGGAACGACGCAATTTACCGTAATACCATCGGCACTTAAATCATGAGCAAGAGCGCGAGTTAACCCAACCAAGCCAGACTTGGCAGCAAGAACATGCGCACGTTCTTTTGACCCAGTATGAGCTGACATTCCACCAATATTGATAATGGTGGCCATATCCGATTTACGTAAATAAGGCAGGGCAGCGTGAGAGCAAAGGTATGCCCCATCCAAAATACAGCCAATTACCTCACGCCACTCTTGCCATTCCAGGCTATCAAAAGAAGAATGCCTTCTAACGGCGGCATTGTTAACCAGCATATCAATACGTCCAAAGTGCTCTGCTGTTGCATCAATCAACTTTTTCGCACCTTCGGGCTGGCTCACATCAGCTAGGCATACGATTGCATCGCTGCCAACTGCTCGAATTTCGCTAGCTACAGCATTAGCATCGTCGATTGAAGATCGCGTATTGACTACAATCGACGCGCCTTCTTCCGCCAAAACCAATGCAATTGCCCTGCCAATATTGCGTGAAGAACCGGTTACTATTGCCACTCGCCCTTGCAACTTTTTATTATTCATGTTTACTGGCCCAAAATGCTGATATCCACTATTCCAGAGGTGCGCAAACCACGTAGCGTAGAAAGCGCTTCGTGAGACTGCCTATCTCCCCATCCACCATAACGACAATTTGCCAAAAACTTTTCCTCAAGAGATGGAATCGACATAGGGTCATCGCGACCTCCGCGGAAATGGCCTTGACTAACCTCAAGAACTTCCCCGCTTTTTAAAATAACCCGAACATGCCCCGTAAAACGATTGGGATAAGGATTCTCGGGATCGACAATATAACTTACTTTAGCAGCTAAATCTTTTACCAAAGGATCTTGAACGACCGATTCCTCGTAATCATTCAAGCCAGCATCATTTCGCAACATACCAACTGCAATAGCATAGGGAATGCTAAATTTAGCCGCATATCCATTCGGAGGGCTCTGCTTTAATCCCAAGGGTTCCCAGAGCCGATGAACTATACCTTCAGCCGTTTTGCATTGAATTGACAGTATTTCATTTACATCCAACCCCTCTGCAACTAGTTTTCTAGCGCAATCGATGTAAGGGTGAGCCATTGTGCCGCAAGCATATGGTTTAAAAGCCATGTCTGAAGATAGCCACTGCTGACCAACACCGTCAATCATCTGCGAAAAATCAGATGCCGCTACATTGGCAAAAGCATGGAAAAAACCGTGGTCCCCTTCAAATAAGGTACGCGGTCCAGTAAAACCCTCTTGAGCCATGCGTGCAGCACGATAACCGGATTGCGCAGCCCAACCAGGGTGCATCCGTTTGGTCCAAGTTCCTTCGGCTAAATATTCAATAATTCCAGAAGCCATACTTCCGGCAATACCTACAGCATTTACCCATTGAACCTTATTTAACCCCAGCGCTGTTGCAGCTGCCGCTGCTGCTCCAATAGCACCAAAAACAGCTGTTGGATGAAAGCCTGCCTTATGTACCAATTTTGGAGCAACAGTACAAAGACGGCACATCAACTCCGCCCCTACTGAAATTCCTCTAGTCATATCGGATCCAGATAGCCGATGTCTTTCTGCTGTAGCCAATACAACCGGGATAATTACTGCACCAGCATGAATTGGTCCACCCTCATAGGTATCGTCATAATCCTCGCCATGAGTGGCAGTGCCATTAATTAAGGTGGCCGCCGCAACATTCGATTTGCCCTCATGACCAATAACGACGCAATCGCCCGGCTCAAAACTCGCTCGCAATATTGCCTGTACATAATCCGTATTTCTGGCTGCTACGCATAAGCCTGCCACATCGATCAATAATGAATCGCACAGCACTTCCATCGAATGAGGAATTTTTTCTGGCATGTCAGAAAATGCTTTTGCCAATTTTTCTGAAATCGATATAGCGGGAAGATTCTTCATTTACTCTGCCTCAACTTTGCTAATACGAGCAACCTCAGACCAATGCTTCACTTCATCGACTATATATTTTTCAAATTGACCGGGATTCATTGGCATCACATATATTGCCTGCTCATTTAATTGTTTTAACACATCTGGCTTAGCCAAAATTTTGCCGATCTCATGATTTAATTTATCCCTAATGGCATTGGGCAATTTAGGAGGCCCGACAATACCATACCAAGTTAGGCTGTTAAAACCCTCATACCCTAACTCTTTAAAAGTGGGTACATTCGGTAACAATGCATTGCGTTTATCTCCAGTAATTGCCAGTGCCTTAAATGACCCATTACGAATATGGGGCATCGCTGCAGATAAGCCAGGAAAAATGACTTGAATTTGACCGCCAATTGAATCAGTAAACGCCTGGCCAATACTTCGATAGGGGACTGCCATACTGGGTACTCCAGAAACCTGCTTAAACTCCTCCATCAACAGATGATTTAATGTGCCAACCCCAGATGTACCGTAGTCAACTTTCCTGGGGTTTGCTTTCGCATATGCAACAAATTCTTGCAACGTATTTACAGGCATGAAACGTGAAACCACCAATATATTTGGGGTTCCACCAATCATGCCTATAGCGGTAAAATCCTTGATGGGGTCATAAATATTCTTTTTGACAGCTGGATTTGTCCCATGCGTAGCAACATACCCGATCATTAGTGTGTATCCGTCCGGATTCGCTCTTGCAGTCATTTTTGCTGCAATCGCCCCGCCTGCACCGGCTTGATTATCGATTAAGAATGGTTGCCCAGTAGCTATACGAAGCTGATCTGCAATAATCCTCCCAACAATATCTACCCCACCACCAGGGGCTTGCGGGGCAATGATTCTAACCGGGTGACCTGGGTAATCGTCCGCAGCAAATACGGTCGGCGCGATCCCAAGGAAAACCAGGATGGAAACAAGGCAGTCAACTATAAATAATTGGGGTTTTTGGCTTCCGGCTGAGAATAAATTCATTGCCGAATAATAAAGGCAAATAGAGATGGGTGTTTTGCAGGAACTTGGTCTGCCCAACAGGAGTCGAACCTGTGACCTACGGCTTAGAAGGCCGTTGCTCTATCCAGCTGAGCTATGGGCAGATAGAAACAAGGACTACCAGATAAAAGTTGGTCGGGGCGGTGGGATTCGAACTCACGACCCTCTGCTCCCAAAGCAGATGCGCTACCAGGCTGCGCTACGCCCCGACAAGGGATCTATTTTACATGGAATGAAATACTAATAGCAATTCTAGTAATATCTCCCCTATGCGTGTCCTTTTCTTCCCCCTGGTCTCTCGCCAAATGCGCTCTGCGTTAGCAATGGCAATCTTGCTATGCAGCCTTTTAGGTAGCCACTGGATCGGTTTTGCCCACGGTATTTCACATGCAGGGCTAATGGTTCAGACTGTGGAACAGTCTGAAGCTGAAGCTAAAAATAGCCAGCAAAGCAATCAAATAAAACATAGCAATGCAAGCTGCCATCTATTTGATGCGCTAACCTTAGCTAGCTTCATTAGTTCAAATGCAATCGTCAGCGTTCGTGCGCCAATTTTTACTGAGTTCTTAATTTCCATCAATACGGTTGTACTGCCTTCATGCGCTGCCACACCCTATCAATCGCGCGCACCCCCATTCTTCGTCATCTAAAAAATTTAACGCTGAAAATGCGCGTTAAATCCTAAAAGTTGTTTTTGGTCCTTTGACCGCTAGTTGAAATAACTGGATGAAGAATGAAGCATATTATTTTAATCGCCCTATTAACCTTGATAGGGCTAACAAAAATTGAATTGGTTTGGTCGCAAAGCCAAATACATGAACCTCTTGAACTTGATGTTTCCGGGGTTAGGGAATCAAACGGCGGAATCCTCGCCCCCTCGAGAGTGCTTACGGGTGATGAATTGCAAAACAAAATGGCGGGGACTCTTGGTGCAACCTTAGCAAATGAATTGGGGGTATCCGCCACTGGCTATGGAAGCGGAGCTTCTCGCCCAGTAATTAGAGGTCTAGATGGGGCAAGAGTGCAAATTCTCCAAAATGGATTGTCCGTTGGAGACGTCTCTAGTATTTCTGCAGACCACGCTGTCGCAAATCCAATTCAAAATGCCCATCAGATCGAAATATTGCGAGGGGCTGCTGCATTAATGTATGGATCAGGGTCAAGTGGTGGTCTAGTAAATGTAGTCAACGACCGCATCGTCACATCAATGCCAGACGCCCCGTCTGGAGCATTCAATACAAGCTATGAAACAGTCAATCAAGGTAAAACCGGTAATTTGGAACTAGACGCTCCTTCAGGTCCGATCGCACTCCATCTTGATACGTCCATCAGCAATTCCAACAACTACCGCATTCCCGGCTTTGCAGAACAAGGCGGACCAAATGCAAATTGGTCAATTAATCCTGGGCAACCTACAAACATTCCGTATAGCGGAAAACTGCCTTTCTCATTCAGCAACCAGAATAGCCTAGGACTAGGAGCCTCATATATTGCAACAAATGGATATACAGGCGTCTCAATGGAACGCATGAATCACAACTACGGAATACCAACAGCAGATGGCGGATTTATTCAACAATCACAAAATCGCTATGACTTTAGCCATCAATCAAATGACCCCTTCAATGGTTTCTCATCAATAAAAGTTAGCGCCGCCAATATTAACTATCAGCATACTGAATTTACAAATAACGGCAGTGCCGCCACTCAGTGGAACAATACCGCAAACGAGGCGCGCATTGAAGCAGCACATCGTGAACTGCTAGGTTCAAAAGGTGTGGTTGGCGTACAAATAACGGGGGCAACTCTAAATGCAACTGACCTAACCACCAATAGCTTTGCAATCGTTCCTCAAACCAAGTCAAACACTGCAGCAACATTTCTGATTGAAGAAGGCATCTATGGCCCTATTCAAACGAGCTTGGGTGTTCGTTATAGTTACACTGGACAAAATCCCAACCAATCGACCATATTTCCCAGTCAAAACCAAGAAGGGTTTATAAACGGAAATCCTAATGCCCCATCGCTTCAAAATAGGCAATTCAGTTTATTGTCATATTCAGCAGGTGGCCTATGGAATATGACACGCGAATACGGTTTTGGGTTGGCCTACACAGTTTCCCAAAGAGCACCTACAGCTCAAGAATTGTATTCATACGGCCCCCATGACTCTACGGCCACGTTCGATGTTGGGAACTCAAACCTGGGAACAGAAACATCCCACAATCTCGAACTCAGCATCAAAAAAACGAAAGGGCTAATACTCGGTAAAGCCAGCATCTACCGCAATCAATTTAATAATTACATCTATGGATTTTATACAGGTGCATATAGCAGCAGCAATCAGAATTTTTCCGTTGTGCAGGCATCACAAGCTAACAGCAATATTCGCGGCGCAGAGGGGGAATTAAACTACAACGCGAACCAAAGTGGGATTGGCGGTCGTTTATTTGGAGATATTTCTCAGGGAACATTTAGCGCCGGAGGAAATCTTCCCTTGCAGCCAGCCCCTCGGATAGGTAGTGAATTAACCTATCAAAAAAACAACTGGCTAGGAGGCATCGCTTACATATACAGTTTTCAACAAAATCGCCTTGCTTCGTATGAGATTGGCCCTACCCCAAGCTATAACCTTATCAATGCAACCCTTTCTTACAATGAAAGGGTTGGGGCGGTCAATTGGACAGGCTATTTACTACTTAAGAATCTTTTGAACGAAGAAATTCGTTATGCCACAACACCAATGGCCGTTCGCTTATACGCTCCTCAACCAGGTCGCAGTTTAATGATTGGCATCAGGGGAGCGTTTTAGACGCATCCCTATTTAATGCCAAAAAAACGCATTGCGATTGACCCAAAAAGACCAATACCCAGTATTACAAATACCGGGTTAATCTTTGTTTTCATTATTAAATACAAAGAAGTTAAACTCAAGGCAATGGTAAGCGGTCCATTAATTGAGGCTTTTGCAACAGCATAAACGCCTGACGCCATCAAACCAATTGAGATGGGTTCAAGGGCATTCTGTACTGCCCTTCGCCAGGGATTCTCGCCAATCCTAACCCATAGTCTTCCGGCAAAATAACACAAGACACTAGAAGGTAAAAAGAAGGAAAGCAGGACAATGAGCGCCCCAATAAAACCTGCTATCTGGAAACCAAATACTAAAACCATGAGCATATTCGGGCCAGGGGCTAACTGGCCAATACTATAAACTTGTACAAAGTGCATATGGTCAATGTTGAATTGATGAGCCAAAACAACCTGCATTTCAGGAAGAACAGCGGTTCCCCCACCAACCGCTAGCAAAGATAGCATTGCAAAAGTTGCAGTCAAATGCATTAGCACATTCATGCTACACCCTGGGGCGATACAAAAACAATGCAATGGGGACCATAATGAGTAAGACTAGCGGCAAGGATAATTTTAGAATACTCATAAGCACAAAAGTTATCAAAATAATGGATAAGGATTTAACGCTTTTCCACTGCTCATCTCCAATTTTGTAGGTAATGGCAGCCAATAATCCCGTCGCTGCGGCTGCAATAGCAGCCAATATTAAATTCACAAGTGGGTGGTCAGAGTTGGCGGAATAGGCTATGCCAATCAATAGAACAAAGACCGATCCGGGAATAATCAATCCAATCAATGCAAAAAAAGCGCCTAATGGACCTTTAATATGGTCACCAGTTAGAACAGCCATATTGACAGAATTTAAACCGGGCATGGTTTGGCTAATTGCTAGATAGGCCATGAATTCATCAGCATTTAGCCATTTTTTATTCTCAACCAAGAGGATGCGTTCATAGGCAATGATTCCACCACCAAAACTAATTGCCCCGATAATCAAAAATTGGGTAAATAAATCTATTAGACGGGGTGCGTCTTGCGAATCGGTCACAGCCTTAGATTTCACTCGGGCTTCCCATATACAAGTGCCGTCTTTGTACTTCCAATTTCCAACCATTTGGATAACGCAATTTGCAATTTTTGAAAAAATTGATCCGCACGCTTATGCGCCTTACTAACCGCTCTGTTTTCTTCATTCACTCTATAGGAAAATGATAACTCGCCAACGATCGGATCTCCTACGCTGCGCATCCAGATGGCTATATCGCAGTGAGCCTGAACACCGTCACCAAATACCAATGTTCCAATCGGCAAACAAGCTTCAAGAATTTTATTACTAGACCCGCCAACCATTTTTATGGGCGTATCCCTCTTAAGCTTTAAGAATTCTAAGCCAGGAAAAAACTTAATAACACTTTCATAGCTTGTTTCAAAAATCTGATCAATTGGAATAGCATCCAAAATTGAGTTGTTTGAATAAACCGAACGCATTGTTCCCAAACCGTCGCCCCGCAAGATCTCCTCTTTAAAACGGATCCGAGCTTTAGATTTTGTCTTTGGGACTGGATTAAATTTAGACGAAAGATCCAGTTCATGAGATCGACATTTCATTGTCACTTCGCACCAATCATCAACCCAGACATTTTGTCTGGACTCTCGGACTCTTAAGATTAAATTATTTCTTCGAAAATCTTCGGCAGGGGTATCGTAAAAACAAATGTTGCGAAGTCCAGTTGTTGCATTATTCAAATAGAGAAACTCCACTTGATTTTTTTTACAGAATTTAACAATTAATTCACTTAACTCAAGCACCTTGCTGCGACGATCTAGTCCTGCAGGCTTAATTAGGAGCTTAAACTCTCGATTCGTAATTAGTTTATGTGGCTTCATATTTCCATATCAAGATAAAATAAAAAAGATTCCTCAAGGAAAATCAAGCAACGGTCATAGCGATACTTATGTCCTGATTGATTAACCCCAAGTTAATTTATTGTTTAATTCTTAGTATTAGCGGACCCAGTATCTTCTGCCAATTTTACTGTTGCCTTACGGGCAGCAGTTTTCCTTTTTTTAACAGCAGGTTTTTTAATGCCCACCCTCTTAAGGGCAGCCCTCTTGCCATCAACAATTCGTTTCGCCGGTATTTTCTTCGAGAGTGTTTTTCTTGCTAAGGACTTTTCAGAAGGTTTCAGTTTGGCCTGAGCAACCTTTTTCTCTGCAACATCAAGAGCATCATTCACCAGCTTACGGCCCTCTTTAAATACTTTGGCCCCAGCATTGGAGACATCCCGAACAACTTTTGCCAACTTTTCACCGCCTACAGGCATTTTCTTTTCAGCATCCTCAAGCCAATCCGATAGAGAATATCTGGCCTTTTCTAAGTATTTTTCTGCCTCAATAGCAGCATCATTACCCATATCCCTAAGAATCAGCTTTACTTGTTTTTGATAATGTGACATCCGCTTTGTAGATTCCAAAGCAGCTTTATGCTGAAGTTCTTTTAACCTAATGAGGTCGCTCTTCACAGAAGTCTTCGCAAGATCTAAGGCATAAGCCATATTTTCCCGTAATTCTGCAGCGTGTTCCTCACTCAATTTTTTTGCGACATCCAATAGCTTGTGAGAAAGTGAAAACAATTCGCCCGCCTTTTGTTTTTGCCACTCTTGAAAGTCCGCCTTTTTCATAGTCAATTCCTTAAAGTTATGTGAACTAAACTATCAAAGTAACATAACAAATTTAGAATATCAATTAACATAAGTCAAATTGTCATGCGATAGCAATATTAAACATGCATAAATGATGAATTAAACCGTTATCCTCTCAGCATGTCACTAAAAAATAAGATACAAACTATTTTCTGTCTTTTGGCTTTTTTCGTGCTAATAAATGCTAATGCCGAAACATTTAAATTCGTCGCTTTAGGCGATATGCCATACAACATACCAAATGACTACATTCGTTTTGAAAGACTGATCCAGCAGATTAATAAAAGTCAACCCAGTTTTAGTATTTTTATTGGAGATACTAAATCTGGTGGAACCCCCTGCTCAAACGAACACGTTGAAAAAATTCAACGCTATTTTAATGAGTTTGAATCCCCATTAATATATAGCCCTGGAGACAATGAATGGACTGATTGTCATCGACTTTTAGCGGGCTCGTTTAATCCATTGGAGAGATTACAAAATTTGCGGGAATCCTTTTTTCTATCAAAAAGTAGTCTAGGAAAAACAAAACTACCATTAATAAGGCAACCTGATGTAATGAAGCAATTCTCACAATATGTAGAGAATTCATATTGGATAAAAAACAAAATATTATTTGTTAGTTTAAATATTCCAGGTTCAAATAATAATTTTGAGCGAAACCTAAATGCAGTAGAAGAATACTATCAAAGAAATTCCGCAAATTTGGCATGGATTGAATACACCTTCAACGTCGCCAAAAAACAAAATCTTTCAGCAATTGTTTTTGCCTACCAAGCCGACATGTTCTACTCACCAAATCAAGCAACAGACTTATCAAGCGGGTATCGTGATACGTTAAATAGTTTTACTGTAAATGCGGAAAGATTTAATAATCCCGTCTTACTTATTCATGGAGATAGTCATTTTTTAAAAATCGACCAGCCTCTTAAAACTAGTAACAAAAAAAATGTTCTTGAAAATGTTGTTCGTCTACAGGTTATGGGAGAGGAGCAAATTCAAGCTGTGGAAATAACAATTGATCCAAATAAAAATTCGCCATTTAGCTTCAGACCGCTGATCGTACCAGCCAATTCTAGATAGGTTTAAAGCCATCAATGAATCTTGCTGGAATAATTACTTCAATTCAACGCTGTATCCGCGACCAATTCGTTCCCATTCGGCAGCTTCTTTCTTCAGACTAAATTCAGTTAATGGGTGTTCTTTTGCCCATGACTTTGAAAGCGAAACTATATAGCTACCGCCTTTTTCAGAAACCCGAACATTCGGTAGATCCACATCATTTCGGCCGCGACACAACACCTGCGCTAAACGTATGCAAAAAAGCATTCGCCAATCTACAAAACCGGCATTACTAGCCAACTTGCCTAACTTTCCGGTATGGCCTACTAATAATGCAGCCAATCGCGCTTGATCATTTTTTGAAAATCCTGGCATATCTGCATTGCCGGCAATGTATGCAGAATGTTTATGATATCCATTATGTGAAATTGACAATCCGATTTCATGTAAATTTGCAGCCCATTGAAGCAAGGATAAATTATCATCCCTGCTCTCGGCACTTGTTTTTGGAAGTTGCGATAAAAAATCTACAGCTTGGTCGCCAACGCGTTTAGCTTGATTTCTATCAACGCCATAGCGCTGCATAAACTGCTCTACAGTTACAAAGCGCATGTCATGATGCTGCGACCTCCCCAATAGATCGTATAAAACACCAATACGCAAAGCGCCGTCAGTCACCTCCATTGACTCAATGCCAAGCTCATCAAAAACACCAAGCATAATTGACAGTCCGCCAGGCCACACCGCCCTTCGATCGTCTTTTAGGCCCTGCAATACAACCTGGCTAACATGGTCATATTGTAATAAGTGCTTTTTCATGGCTTTTAAGCCATCTCTTGTAATTAGCCCGCTTACGCCATTTACACGACCCATTGTCAGGCCGTTACCAAGGCGATTAAAATCATTTTCAGAAATTATATCGGCCAAAGCCCGTGCGGTTCCTGAAGACCCAACCGCCTGTGACCAACCACTTTTTAAATAAGCCTCTGATATTACTTGGATTTCACGTCGAGCAGCCAGCTCTGCTTCTTTAAAAGCATGAGCATCAATAGCGCCTTTCGGAAAAAATCTCATGCTATGAGAGACGCACCCGATATATAAACTTTCCATTAGCTTTGGCTCATAACCTTTACCAATAATAAATTCAGTGGAACCGCCCCCTATATCGACAACAAGACGATTCCCTTGAACGGCCGAAGCCTCATGGGCAGCACCGATATAAATTAGGCGAGCCTCCTCAACTCCAGCGATAACCTCAATTGGAAATCCTAATGCCTCTTCCGCATCCCGAACAAAATTCATGGAGTTTCTTGCTACTCGCAAAGTGTTTGTTGCGACAGCACGAACATGCGATGGATCAAAACCCCTGATTCGCTCACCAAAACGGCGAATTGCCTTTAAACCCCTCTGATAAGCATCGTATTCCAACATTTTCGAATCAGTAAGACC
>CAIKFU010000090.1 GCA_903826775.1 uncultured beta proteobacterium
CTTATGAGGCAATCGGTCTGCGTAAGGACGGTTCCAAATTTCCGGCTATTTTGCGGGGCAAAATGATGGAATACAAAGGTATGGCGGTTCGCGTGACCATCATGGAGGATGTGACGGAGCGTAAACGATTCGAAATGGAGGAGCGTATTGCAGCAACCGCTTTCGAGTCCCAACAGGGCATCATCATTACCGATGCGCAAAGGGTGATTTTGCGAGTAAACAAAGCCTTCACCCAGATCACTGGTTACAGTGCAGAAGAGGCGATAGGGCAGTCCCCACGCATGCTCCTATCCGATCAACACGATAGTGCGTTCTATACTTTTATCAGATCCTCTCTTGAGTTGAATGGGGTTTGGTCTGGCGAAATGATTAGTCGGCGCAAGAACGGGGAGGATTACCCTGAGTGGCTTAGTATTAGTGCAGTCAGGGATGATTTTGAGGTTACAACCCATTATGTTGCCATATTCAGCGACATCAGCGAGCGTGTTCGGGCGCAGGAGCAAATTGATGCACTGGCTTTTTATGACACGCTGACGCTTTTACCAAACCGTCGCTTAT
This sequence comes from uncultured beta proteobacterium, assembly GCA_903826775.1. Taxonomy (GTDB): domain Bacteria; phylum Pseudomonadota; class Gammaproteobacteria; order Burkholderiales; family Burkholderiaceae; genus Polynucleobacter. The sequence continues at coordinate 559 of CAIKFU010000090.1, forward strand.
TTTTGGATCGACTTCAGCAGGTAGTCCACGTCAGTTCTCGCCATCAGCGTAACAATGCCCTGCTATTTATCGATCTGGACAATTTTAAAATGCTTAATGACACCTTGGGTTATCAACAAGGTGATTTGCTGCTGACTCAAGTAGCTCAAAGGCTTAAAACCTGTATCAACGAAGGCGATACCCTTGCGCGCGTGGGAGGCGATGAATTTGTGGTTATGCTGGAAAACCTAAGTGAAGACAGCATCGAAGCGGCATCACAAGCAGAGGCAATTGCTACCCAGTTGCTGGATATATTTACTCCAGTTTTTATACTGGATGACGGTGCCCACCATTTCTCATCCAGTATCGGCATTGCCTTGTTTGGGCGAAGTATTGTTGACAGTTTCGATCACCCTCTTCAGCGAGCTGAATTAGCCATGTTCCAAGCCAAGGAGTCTGGGCGAAATAGGCTGCGTTTTTTTGATGGACACATGCAAGAAAAAATATCGGCACGTGCAATGTTAGAGGCGGATTTGCATGAAGCGTTGCAAAAACAGCAGTTTGAACTTTTCTATCAGCCGCAAATGGTTGGCTCGGGTCGTATGGTTGGGGTGGAGGCTCTATTGCGTTGGTTTCATCCGCTGCGTGGAATCGTACTCCCGAACGAATTTATTTCGCTGGCTGAGGAGACCGGTTTGATTTTGCCTATAGGACAATGGGTGCTGGATACCGCTTGCGCACAACTGACGAACTGGGCGAATGACCCGATAATGAGTCAACTCACGATCGCAGTAAATGTAAGTGCACTCCAGTTTCAGCATGCTGATTTTGTCGATATGGTTTTAACAACGCTGGACCGCACAAAGGCAAAACCCAATTTACTGAAGTTGGAGTTAACCGAAAGCATGTTGCTTAACAATGTTGAAGACATTATTGTTAAGATGCAAGCCATTAAAAATAAAGGAGTTCAATTCTCTCTTGATGATTTTGGAACTGGGTATTCGTCGCTATCATACTTAAAACGATTGCCGCTTTCCCAATTGAAGATTGACCAGAGCTTCATTCGCAATATTGTTACTGACCCCAATGATGCCGCTATTGCGAAAATGGTAGTAGCACTAGCCGAAGGAATGGGATTGGCTGTTATTGCCGAAGGGGTGGAGATGCAGGCACAAGCCGATTTACTTGCCCATTTGGGGTGTTATGCCTATCAAGGCTACCTATTTAGTCGCCCACTCCCTTTAAATGAATTGGAAGAATTTGTAAAAAAGGGAATATAGATATCAAAAATTGGTATTTTTTGGCACCTAACTCTTGCATGCAATGTATCAGACTGAACTTTGACTTTATATGTATTATTAGAAATGGGTATATATAACCATTTTATGAAGTATTGGTTATATATATTAAGTAAATAACTGAAGGTGATGGACATGAGTAAAATTTTGGTTGTTGGTGGCAACAACGACCTTTTGGAATCGTTTATTAGCGTTATATCAGCCGACATGCATCGGGTTTCCGAAGTGGCGACTGCTGAAATGGCGTTAGAAGAATTAAAAGGCGGCGTAGGCTTTAGCGTTATCTTGCTTGAACATCGCCTTCCAGGCCTCAATGGCATCAAGTTTTTACAGCAGCTTAAGATCCATCCGGAATATCAAAATATTCCGGTCATATTCCATTCCGCATTGAATGATGATGAAATTTATTCTGAGGCAATCAGGTTCGGCGCTCACGCCTATTTAACCAAACCAATCAATTCACCCTTATTGATTGCATTGATTAATTCCGCCATTAAGCATCACGAGGAATTATTGGTCATAAATAGGGCGGCCCAGGAGAAAGGAGAGGCGCTGCACTTTCTCCAAGAGGGTAAATACCACTGCCAAACCATTGCTGAGGCTGGCAGATTGGCCAATGGTCTGGCGCATTTGTGCCCTGATGAACAATGGGTTAGGCTGGTGCTACACGAATTGCTGATTAATGCGATTGAACACGGCAACCTGGAAATTGGCTACTCTGAAAAGAGTCGATTAATGGAGGACGATCAATTCAACCAAGAGACTGAGCGCCGGTTGGCCGATCCGATTTATTGCGATCGAAGGGCGACAGTAGAATTTTCCCGCGTAGCAGATTGCCTGACTTTTACGATCCAAGATGAGGGCTCGGGTTTTGATTGGAAAAGCTATCTTCAAGTGGATCCTGAGCGAATGATGGACTCCAACGGTCGTGGAATCGCGCTTTCCAATTTATCTGCTGCCAATGCGATTGAGTATGAAGGGAGCGGAAACACCGTGAAAGTAACGGTTAAGTTGCCGTCCGCCAATACATAGTTATTGGCATAGGTTGCAACCGATTATTATGATGTGGTTGGTTTGTTGGGCCTTGATAGTTCTAACAGTTTCTCAACGCCAATCGGCTCATCTTTCAATAACGGCAATACTGCATAGCGAGTGGCGTAAGTATTGGCGACCAAATCAATTTCATGCAATTCATTTTGAGCACGTTTTCTTAATAAAGGCGAGTGGGGGTTTGAAGCGGCCACGCTGTTATTAATTACCCAGGCCCATGGATCAATGCCTGCCCTACGTAAATCCACTTGCAAGTTAGCAGCTTCCAATACGGGGGTTGTTTCGGCTAAAGTTACTAATAAAACCTTGGTTTGTTTTGGGTCTTGCAGCTGCATCATGGGTGTTGTGAAATGCGTATTGCCTTTGCCCATCTGACGCTCAATCTCTCGATGGTATGAGCCCGTTGCATCCAAGAGTAAAAGTGTATGGCCTGTTGGAGTAGTGTCCATGACAACGAACTTCTTGCCAGCTTCCCGGATAATTCTAGAAAATGCTTGGAATACCGCAATCTCCTCCGTGCAAGGAGAGCGTAAATCTTCTTCTAAAAGTTTGCGACCGGCATCATCTAACTTTGTACCTTTTGTATCCATGACATGCTGCTTGTATCGTTCAATTTCAGCATGTGGATCAATTCGGCTAACGGTCAGATTATCCAAGGAGCCATTGAGGGTTTCATTAATATGGGCCGCTGGGTCAGAGGTGGTTAGATGCACAGGTAATCCGCGATGGGCTAACTCGACGGCAACCGCCGCGGCAATCGTAGTTTTACCAACACCACCTTTACCCATGGCCATTACCAACCCATGACCATCTTTAGCAATTTCGTCTACCAAGGTCGATAGACTTGGTGCCTGAAGAATGATGGGGTTAAATTTTGAAGTATCGGTAGCATCAACTTGATCTTTAAGTAAAAGATGTAGTGCATCTAGTCCTACCAAGTTGAAAGGTTTCAATTCAATAATGTCTACTGGCAGGGATTTGAGTGCCTGAGGAATGGATGCCAAAACGTTTTGTTCTCTAACATAGATAGCCTGCGCAAGAGGATCTTCCGAAGCCTCGCTTTTTGGTAATACGCCATTAATTACAAGGGATTGCTTGGATAAACCAATACCGGCCAATTCTTCATGGGTACGAGCCGCCTCTCGCAAGGTAGAAGCTTGAGCTCTAGCAACGAGTACCAATCGTGTACGCTCAGGGTTGGCTAAGGCATCAACCGCTTCTTTATATTGGGCGCGTTGCTTTTCCAAACCGGCTAATGGTCCAAGGCAGGATGCGTCGCCTTTACCTTCCTCCAAAAAACCACTCCAAGCGCCTGGTAGCTGCAATAAGCGGATGGTATGGCCGGTAGGCGCAGTATCAAAAATGATGTGCTCGTATTCTCCTGTTAATTTATCGTTAGTCAGTAGGGCGGTAAATTCATCAAAGGCGGCAATCTCGGTTGTGCATGCTCCGGATAGTTGCTCTTCGATTCCTTTGACAACTGCATCGGGTAATTTCCCGCGTACGGGCCCTACAATGCGATCACGATACAGTTGTGCCGCAGCTTGTGGATCAATCTCTAGCGCGAATAAATTAACTACGGCAGGGATTGCGGTGATTTTGTTGCCAATCTGAATGCCAAAGACTTGCCCCACATTGGATGCAGGATCCGTGCTAACAAGCAATACTCGCTTACCTGCCTCTGACAGTTCAATGGCTGTAGCGCAGGCAATAGAAGTTTTTCCAACCCCACCTTTGCCAGTGAAGAATAAGAAACGGGGTGGTGAGTTTAAAAATTGCATTGTCATATTGAGCTTGAATTAGCAGCACTTACTTCCGGAGCAGCAGTTTGAAGCAGTTGTAGCCTTAACGGGGGTTTGTATGTTCCCTGCCCATTTAGCCAATTCTGGGCGAGTTGGGTAGCGTCCTGCCAATGCTACTTGCCCATCAACAAGGATCAGCGGAAGGGCGTCGGCGCCGGATAGCTCTAAATAGGAACTCACCGCAGGATTATTGGCAAAAGCCATTGGATTAGAGGAAAGATTAAAGCGTTCAATCTGGACGCCTTTTTCTTTAGCCCATGCTATGTCTGCCGAAAATGTAACTAATGCTTCGTCAATATCCACCCCACACACACCGGAACTGCAACACATAGCTGGATCGTAAATTTGAATCGTTTTCATGAAAATCTCCTTATTCATTAGATAACTCTATGTTCTCATTGTGACAACATTCACTTGCCATCAGATTGATGCATGTCATAAACTTGTCATTTATTTCCATTATTATCGAATTATGAAAAATTCAGAGGCTGTAGAAGCGTTCATTGCCCTTGGTCAGGAATCCCGACTAAATGTATTTCGCCTGATTGTCCAAAAAGGGGATGTCGGTTTAACACCAAGTCAGATCATCGAAAAGCTGGGTATCCCCAATGCCACCTTAAGTTTTCATCTCAAAGAACTGTTTCAAGCCAACTTGATTACTGTTGAGCGTCAAAGCCGCAATCTGATTTATCGTCCCAACGCCAAACTGGTTGAGAGTCTGAGTGAGTTTTTATTGGACAACTGTTGCGGTGGAAAATCCTGCCTCCCTATGAAAAAGAAAGCCAAAGCATGAAGCAATACAATATCCTTTTCCTTTGCACCCATAATTCATCCCGTTCAATTATTGGGGAAGCATTGGCTACAACCCATCTTAGTGGAAAATTTGTTGGTTATTCGGCTGGATCAACTCCTGGGACGGCCGTGAATCCATTTGCTGCAGACATTGCGGTCGAGTTGGGAATGGATCGCAGTCGGTTAAGGTCAAAAAGTTGGGATGAATTTGGTAAGTCAGATGCCCCAAAAATGGATTTCATCATTACGGTCTGTGACAATGCGGCGGGAGAGCAGTGTCCATTTTGGCCAGGAAAGCCATCAACAGCCCACTGGGGATTTTCTGATCCTTCGGCTGTTCAAGGAACCGATATGGAAAAGCGCAAGGCATTCCATGATGTCATGGTTGGCCTGAAAAAGCGCATCGATATCTTGGCCGCGTTGCCGTTGGATAAATTGGATGCAATGAGCATGCAAGCGGAGTTAAGGAAGTTGGCTAAAGCATGAGTTTACTTACTAAAAAACTGTCATTCTTAGATCGCTATCTAACGGTATGGATCTTTGTTGCTATGGCGGCGGGTATTGGCTTGGGCTACTTTGTTCCGAGTGTTGAAGGGTTTGTTAATTCTTTCCAAGTCGGGACAACCAATATTCCTATTGCAATCGGATTGATATTAATGATGTTTCCGCCGTTTGCCAAAGTGCGGTACGAAGATCTGCCTGATGTCTTTAAAGACAAGCGCATTTTTGGTATTTCAATCTTGATGAACTGGATTGTGGCACCGGCGTTGATGTTCTTTTTGGCGATCACCTTTGTGGCGGATCAACCAGAGTACATGGCCGGTTTGATCCTGATTGGGATTGCGCCTTGCATTGCCATGGTGATTGTGTGGAATGACTTGGCCAAGGGTTCCACAGAATATGCAGCCGGTTTAGTAGCATTTAATGCGATTTTCCAAGTCCTATTTTTTAGTGTTTATGCCTATTTCTTCTTGACTATATTGCCACCGTATTTCGGTTTGGCTAGTTCCAATGTCAGCGTGAGCATGAGCCAAATTGCCCAAAGCGTCTTCTTTTATTTGGGGATTCCTTGTATTGCTGGAATTTTGACCCGAGTGGTAATGCTTAAATTCGTATCCAAAGAGTGGTATCACGAGCATTTCGTGCCGCGCATTGGAAAAATTACCTTGATTTCTTTGCTATTCACTATCGTGGTGATGTTTAGTCTAAAGGGTAATTTGATTTTGACTTTGCCCATGGATGTGGTGACGATTGCTGTGCCATTGCTCGTCTTTTTTGTGGTCATGTTCCTATTAACCTTCTTGATTACTGGCAAGATGGGCATTGACTACAAGCGCTGTTGTACTTTGTCATTTACCGCGGCTAGCAATAACTTTGAACTGGCTATTGCAGTGGCTATTGCCGTATTTGGCATTAATTCCGGAGCGGCATTTGCAGCGGTGATTGGTCCGTTGGTAGAGGTCCCCATCATGATTGGACTGGTTTCGGTTGCATTGTGGCTTAAGCAAAAATTCTTTTCAAGGGGTGTAGCTTGAAAAACCTATTGCGTTTGATCAAACTTAGGCAATAGACAGTGATGGTGAGGTGGTATAAGATTTTTCCTGATTAGATGATTGAAAAGGAAGTCGTATGAATGCATATCAAAACGCAATCAATTTGATTGGTCGAATATTGGTCGCTACACTTTTTTTGCCAGCTGGTTTAACTAAGCTCACAGGATTCGATCGGACTGTTGGTTACTTTACGTCACTGGGTATGCCGGCCCCAACATTGGCGGTAGTGATGGCAATCGCAGTGGAATTGCTAGGCAGTATTGCATTAATCGTTGGTTATAAAACCCGTTTGGTGGCAACCGTCATGGCGATTTTCACTTTGGCAGCGAGTGTTGCTGGACATGCTTTTTGGGCTGTTCCGGCAGATCAAATGATGGTAGCCCAACGCCTGTTTTTTAAAAATATTGCGGTTATCGGGGGTTTGCTAATCCTGGCTTCTCTAGGTGCTGGAGGTATCAGTATGGATGCCCGCAAAAAAGACCAGTAATTCTTTTGTTGTAACGAAAGGCTCTCAAGCCATTAGAAACCCACCCTTGCCATGGATAGGAATTTTTGGGGGTAGAATATTGGTAATTATTTGCCCGGAGAGTTGTCATGAGTTTATCTAAAAAACAAAGCATTATTTTGGCTTTTGCCTTATCGGCCATGATGTGGATCACTCGTGGACACCACACTGCTTCAATTGCCAATTTGCCAGATGCCTCTTGGGCCATCTTTTTTGCTGTGGGTTTTTACTTTTCCGGATTTGCAGTGATCGCCTTGTTTTTGGCTCAAGCATTTTTAATTGATTATTTGGTGGTAACCCAATTGGGTATAGGCGAGTCGTGTTTTACGATTGCATACGCTTTCCTGCTCCCGGCATACCTTTCGCTTTGGTTTGCCGGTAAATGGCTTTCCAAACATTACGCATTGAATATCCATTCCTTGAGGAATTTTTTGGTTGCAGCATTTTCGGGAACGGTTGTATGCGAATTGGTTTCCAGTGGCAGTTATTACGCATTCAATGTCCCACAGTCAGCATCGCTTGGCGAGTTTATGGTTAGGTTTGCTCAATACCTTCCCAATGCGCTTGCCATTACATTCAGCTATCTACTGGTAGCTCTAGTGGCACATCTGGTCGTTTCTGCTATTTCGGAAAAAGTAGCATTATCGAATTAGGCAAGGCGTGAAGCCTGTACGGCCGCCATTCATGATGGCAATCAATGTTGAGCCCCTTGCTTTGGGAGGTTTTATGACCCCCGGTGATGGCTTGACCCATTTCCTCTAAAACTGCTTTTCGCATATTCGGTCAAGTTGCTGCACTAGAGCATAGCGTTGTTTGTTAAACAAATTAGTCAACCATTTACATCCTGTAAACTCGTTCCGTTGACGGTGCCTTAATGCCTTAAAAAGTATTAAAGTTAAACGGGAAGCACTAACCAAACGTGCGCTGTCCCCGCAACGGTAAGAGAATGCTCAACCAGTAGTCGGTTGGGTGCAGAATTTGAAAAGCCACTGTGCAATCCAAATGCATGGGAAGGCCAAATTCCTAAGTTCTCCAGCCCGGATATCGGCCTCAACAGGTGGAATTAGCAACGTGGGTCATTGCGTGCCGGTAGGATGCTTTCAATTCAATTGAGGGCTTTGTCATCCATACCTCATGTGCCAATTCTGTAGATTTCAGCTAACGGGGAAGTTGGCTGGGGAATACATGTCGAGGTATACCAAATGCATCAGATTTTATTCAAAACTGCTTTGTCCAAAAAGAGCAGTAGCACGTTGTTATTGGCGCTTGCAATGGCCCTAGGTTTTGGTTTAAAACCGTTAACAGTAGTTGCTCAAAGCGCATCGTCGGTTTCGGTTTCCACTGCGAAAAATTCGTTTGACCCGGTAATCGTTACGGCAACTCGAAACAAGCAGGATGCAAATGATGTGCTTGCGGATTTTGTCTACATTGGCCCGGAGGAAATTTCGGAGGCGGGGCAAACCAGCATTACCGGATTACTGCAGCGCCAACGGGGCGTTCAGGTTTCCAGTAACGGCGGGGGCGGCAGTATTTCCAGCGTCTTCCTAAGGGGAGCCAACTCTGGCCAGACTCTTGTTTTGATTGATGGGATTCGCTCCCAATCCACCTTGTCGGGAGCGCCATCTTGGCAAGCAATCCCTTTGTCGATAGTCGACCACATTGAGATTGTCTTTGGTCCCCAAAGCAGTCTTTACGGTTCGGATGCCATTGGCGGCGTAGTGCAGATTTTTACGAAAACAGGCGATGGGCCGATGCAAGTTGGCGCTTCTGCTGGGTATGGTGGTTATGGAACCAGCATTGTTGAGGCCAGCATCTACGGATCGACTGGCGATGAGCAAAAAACCCGCTACGCCTTAAGTGCTACGCAAGAGTTGTCGACCGGGTTTAACTCGATTGCCCCCAATAACCCCTCCATCAAGTATTACAACACCACCCAAAAAATGGGATACGTGCGCGATGGCATGACGGGTAAACTCAGCCAGGAATGGGCCCAAGGGCAGGAGCTGGGTTTTCAGATGTTTGCTTCCCGCAACAATAGCCAGTACCCGGTCTACGATCCCACCAAAATTGTTGGTAACCAGATCAATGATGTGAGCACTTATGCCTTGTACAGCAAGAATCAAATCAATAGCATTTGGAATAGCTTGTTACAAATTTCCCAATCCTACGATTTGGGGCAGGCCATCTACAACACGGGTAATCCGTATACGTCCGGTAATCCCGTAACCAACTCGAAGCAAAATATTTATACGTGGCAAAACGACATCAATGTTGGGCCGGATTTGTTTCAGTTTGTGGCGGAACGCAAAACCGCTACGGTCAATGCTACTAGCGGCAGCCTCAATCAGGAGCAAGATACCAATTCGGTAGGCGCTTCGTATCAGCTAAAGCGCGGATCCAATCTGGCCAACGTCAGTTTGCGCAACGACAGCATTACGGGGTACGGACCGCAGACTACGGGCGGCATTTCCTATGGGTATTTTTTCACCAAGGAGTGGCGTGCGAACATCAACTATGGGACGGGATTTAAGGCACCGTCTTTTTACGATTTGTACTATCCGCTGTACGGAGTAGCTAATCTCAAACCCGAGAAGAGTAAGAATACGGAAGCAGGCATTCATTACGAAACCAAGTTGTACGACATTAATTTGGTTGCCTACAACAATTCGATAACCAACTTGATTCAATATACGTCTGGCGGATGCCCGGTGGGATACCCTTTTGGTTGCGCCAGTAATGTGGCTTCGGCAAAAATCACTGGCGTATCGCTTGGCGGGGTAACCCGATTGGGGGATTACACGCTGAAGGGATCGTTTGATCAGGAAAACCCGATTGATCAATCGACCGGTTATGTCCTGGCCAGACGCGCCCGTCAGTTCGGTAACGTTGGTGTTGAATACAAGGCTCAAGCCATGACGGTTGGCGCGGAAGGAACATTTCAGGCTAGCCGCTATGACTATAGCAATACCGGATCCATGGGCGGGTACGGGATCTTTAATACCTATGCCAATTACGCATTCACAAAAGATTGGAGCATGTTTGGACGCTGGAACAACATGTTCAACAAAAGCTATCAACTTAGCTATGGATACATGACGCCAGGATCGAACGTGTTTGTGGGGGTGCGGTATGCGATGTAATGGCTGCCGTCGATGGGCAGTCGCTATGACTGGGTAATAATGGGATGATCTTAACTATCAACTAATCCATCCATGAGTACATTGGCTTACTGGCTGCTGCGAAGCGAGAATCAACTGCTCACCACAATTAACGAGTCCGATGGAGAAGTTTTTCCGTGTGGACATGCCGTGGATTTTGGAACCCCACAGAGTGCTTTGCTGGTTGGTGCGTGGCGCGGGCTTCCGTGTTATGCGGCAGAGGTGGAGAGTATCCCCGAAGGAGTTGTCGGTGAACTGATGCCGGTACGCAGTTTGTTTAACCTCGTGGATGCGGAAACGGTACTGTTGGTCGGTCGTGCTGCGCACTTGTTGGATTGGAAGCGAAATCATCGCCATTGCGGAAGATGCGGGCTGCCAACCATCATGAAGGACAGTGAGTTCGTCATGTCCTGCGAGGTTTGCAATCTGCTGGTGTATCCGAGGATATCCCCTGCGGTCATGGTTCTGATACGACGGGACGACGAGTTGCTGCTGGCGCGTAGCCATCGCTTTAAACCGGGCATGTTCAGTGCCTTGGCCGGGTTTGTCGAAGCCGGTGAAACTTTGGAACAATGCGCGGTGCGCGAGGTACGCGAGGAAGTGGGTATTGAAATTGCAAACCTGCGCTATTTTAAGAGCCAGCCTTGGCCTTTTCCGGACTCCCTCATGTTGGCGTTTTTTGCCGACTATAAAGGCGGTACGATCCGGATTGATCCAACCGAGATCGAGGATGCCGGATGGTTTTCACGGAGTGCCCTGCCAATCCTTCCCGATCCCGTTAGTATTGCCCGCCAGTTGATTGAGGCCGCTTTAAAAAGTACCTAATCCAAACCGGACCCGCCGCAATCGCCCAACATGAATCGATGCGGTTCCTGCGCAAAAGAGCACAATACTTTTTGCTTTATGACAAATTGCTTGGTGAGCAGCTTGATATTATGGGGGTATAAGTAGCGTTAAAGGGCATTGATGGTAATTACAGAGAAGCCGGATTTCTTCGAGTTTTCCGGTTCAAGCTCATCCCTAAAGGCCATGCGCAAATCTTTGGTCTTGGGCTTGGTTTTTGCCAATATCGTGATCTTTTTTCTGATCGGGTATTTGCAATACCAAACCAAGCAGCAGTTTGAAGTAAAAGCGACAGTGCTCTCTCAAAGCGTAGCGCTCTCCTTGGACCAAAGCGTCTCGAAAAGCATTGAAAAAATCGATTTTGCGTTAGTGGAGCTTCAAGGGGTAATCGAGAAGGACTTGGCCACGCAAAAGCATGTAAATGAAACAACACTCAATGCCTATCTCAATGCCTTCAAAGCGAAATTGCCGGAAGTCGAGAACTTCAGGGTGGTTGATGACAATGGGTTTTTTATCGCAGGGCAGGGCGTCGGCAATGGTTCGAGACTGAGGGTATCTGACCGGGACTATTTTATTTACCATCGCGCCCATGATCAAGGGGGGTTGTATGTTGGCAAACCGGTAATGGGTCGGTTGATCCACCGGATGGTGTTGGTTTTTTCCCGTCGTTTTAACCACCCCGATGGCAGTTTTGCCGGCGTAATTAATGCAATCGTCGAGACCGAGTATCTAAACGACCTCCTGGCAAAATTCGATGCCGGCCCAAATGGCCATATTTTTATCCGCGATACCGGCAAGTACGATGTGGTTGCCTCTAACGCCGGTAGGTTGGCTGCTCAGAAAAATGAAATGGGCAATTTGGAGATTTCTCAAGAACTGCGCAACCTGTTGGATGCGGGGGTGGTTGGGGGCACGATCGTGGTTTCCCAAAGTTCCGATGGACAGAATCGGACCATCAGTTTTCGCCGTTTGGTTGGCGCGCCAATGATCATCATTGTGGGGATTGCTACCGACGATTACCTGGACGGTTGGAAACAAAACCTCTATTGGTATATCGCCATCCTACTGGGATTTGTTTTTCTGACGTCCCTGTTCGGAATCTGGTTTTTGCGCCTCATCAATCGCACCGAGCGCTCCGAATCCGAACGGGAAGAGCTCGTGAACGAGAAGGACATCATTTTAAATAGCCGCATCCTGGGAATTGCCAAACTGAAAGATCGCCGCTTTGTTTGGGTCAACACCACCTTTGCGGAGTCATTCGGTTATACGCCGTCGGAACTGATCGGCAAGACGACGCAAACCCTCTTTCCCACCATTGAAGGGTATATCGCATTTGGAGAGCAGTTTTATCCCGTCATGCAAAGGGGGGAGACGGTGCGAACGCAGTATCAGTTCATACATCGAAACGGGACGCTGCGCTGGTACGAACTCACCGGTGCATATCTGGATTCTCGCAGGGAGGAATCCTTGTGGGTTTTTTCCGACATCAGCGAACGCAAAGCGCTCGAAGAACAGGTTCAGCACCTAGCCTTCTACGACACCTTGACGGATTTGCCAAATCGGCGCTTGTTGAGTGATCGCTTGCAGCAGACACTCGTCAGCAACCGCCGTAGCCGCCGCCATGGCGCCTTGCTGTTCATCGATTTGGATAATTTCAAGCCGCTGAACGATACCTTTGGCCACGACATGGGAGACCTTCTGCTCATCGAGGTCGGCGAGCGATTGAAAAAATGCGTGCGCGAAATGGATACGGTTGCGCGCATTGGCGGGGATGAATTCGTGGTGTTGGTTTCCGAACTCGAGATGAATCTGCATCTGGCAATCGGGCATGCCAAAGCGATTGCCGACAAGATCCGCAGGGTCTTGCATGCGCCCTACCTGATCGCCAACCACACGGCGAAAGAAAATCCCTTTATCGAGTACAACTGTTCCGCTAGCATCGGGATTGATTTATTTTCCTACAATGAAACGAGCCAGGAGGATATCTTCCACCGTGCCGACGAGGCGATGTATGCCGCGAAGGCGGCCGGTAGGAATACGGTGCGGATATACGGCGAAAAACCGGAGGATTGATCGCTGTACCAGGCTTGCTAACGCCCCGTAGCGATCGTTGCACCCTAGAACTCGTATTCCAATTGCATGCGCACCGTGTTCTTGGGGGATGCCGCGGTCGTTCCCCACAGGTACGCCAGGTTGTAGGCAATCGCCTGCCTTGGACCCACTTTGGTTTTGCCAAAGAGCGCCGGTCCCGCGCTCGTTTGCTGTTGCCCATTGGGGTCCCAGTGGCGAATCTGCCCGAGCCACGAATACAGTTGCGCACCCAGTTCAAGCTGCGGGTGCAGGCGGTATTTCACCTGCCCCTGGTAGCCCAAGAACGTCCCCTGATTTTCCGTGCCTTGGTAGTGGCCTTGCACCAGGACGTTGAGGTTCGCCTGCCACTTGCGCCAGTCGCTTTGCAACAGCAAGCCGTACTTCAGCTCATACCCTTCGTTGCGATTTTGCGGGCGCTCGAGCTCAATGAGTAGGCCAACATCAACGGGGTATTTCCCGGTGTCGGTCAGTTGGAACTTGTTTTCCCATTCGATCGCGTCGAATGTGGCGACGTTGCCGTCCCACGCCGCCTTGCCGTAGAGTTCGGTGAACCACCAGGAGTTCACGCCGTAGCCAAAACCCACCGATGCCCCCGATTGTTTGGAGTCGTCGCTAGCTTTCGGCGTTTGGGTTCCAAATTTAGTGTCGATCTCCCGTTCGCCTTCCTCGACGATCGGGCTGAAGACGTAATCGGCGGGACCGCTCAGGTATTCGGCGGCGTGCGAGAAGGTTGCGCAGAGCAGTGCGCAGGAGACGAGCATGCGTTTGAGTTGGGTTGGCATGGTAATCCTTACTTAACGATGACCACGCCTTGGGCGGTATTCGGACTAAATTCCCCTTCGAACCGATAGCGGCCTGCTGGCAGAGGGCCGATATAGACGACGGCGCTGCTGTTGGCGTGGACCAGCACTTCGCGATGCAGGTCAAAGCTGTCGAATTCCTCGGGGGTATCGTCCTGGTTTTCGATCAGCAGTTTGACTTTGGTGTCGGCCGGGATTTCCAATTGGTCGGGAGTAAACCGGCCGCGGATGATGGCAATCGTGATCACCGGATTTTCCGCATGGGTCATCGTAGGTAGACCGATCAGCATGGCCAAGAGGAAATGGTGAAGGGTTAATCGCAAAATCGTCTGCATGAACATGCCTTTTATAAATAAGAATGATTCTCATTATATAGTTATTGAGAATCATTCTCAATAATAAAAACTCGGCAATGGTAAGGGGTATTTTTCGTATAAATCACTATTTTTTTTAGTTTTAATTAATAAAAAATGATAATTTATGAAAAAGTGCAAAATAAATTGAATAGTGATCATCTAGTGTTGCAAAGCGTCAGGTGCGATTGCTGCTGGTGAATTACGCAAGTTGGAGCGGTCAGGCACTGCAATTGGTCAGTGGATTTGAATACTGGGGGGTTTGAATACAGCATGGCAATCAAACGCGTCTGGAGCCGGTTGGTTTTTCTGTTGCTGGTCATGTTCGCAATGGCCATGAGCGGGACTGCTCGCGCACAAAACTCATACGAAATCACGGCCACCGGAATCCATTTTACGAATGGACCGGCTGGCGTTGAAAGCCAGAACAACGCTTTTATTTCCATCGTCTACACCACCAACGCATTGGGAATCATCGATAGCGTTCAAAGCATTCTGTACAACGGTATTGCGGCGACGAACCTCAGCGTGGCTTTTTCCGGATTGTCCGGAAATACACCCAATTTTTCATTTTCACCCAGCCAGGGCGGTTTGCAAAAATACGGAACCTATGAAGTGTTCGGGCAATTTAATACCAACAACAATTACCTCGGTGTGGGTACCAATTTTTTCAATTACCATTCGGTCAACCAATCCACCGGTTTTACTTCTACCATGTCGGTAGTGGCCGCTCCCGAAATCGATGGCGGCTTACTGCCCATCGGCGTATTTTTGGGGTTGGCAATCGTGCCGGTATTTATGGGCCATGCACGAAGAATCCCACAGCGCGAGCGGACCCGGGCATGAACCGCATCGCTATACATGCGCATGCAGGCAACTTGGGATATTGCTTGGCTGGAAAACTGCCTACTTCCATCACGGGATCGGCGATCAAAGTTTGCCGATCAAAATGGATTAAACCTCAACTACTTGAGGTCTTTGTTCCAATTGCGACCCTGAAAGATTGATTTGGGCATATCCGCTTCCAATCCCTCCACCACCACCAATTTTTCTTTACTGGCGGATTTGGTCTTACCGGAATTCTTTTTGGCGGGTTCGATCCGCACTTCCAATACTGCGTTGTCTTGTGTCGTCTTCATGTTTCCATTTTAACAATTTTGATGAAAATTTGCTACCCCTCCCATTCTGTGTCGGCAAACGTTGCTGGGGATAGGCTGGGGTTTGTATTCATTTTGTTTAGGGTGCATGCCAGTGCGTTATTTCGAGAGCGATCGACCTCTTTACAAAGGTTTTTACAGGATAAAAAATGCGATACCTCAGGAAAATACCTGGGTTTGCGGGCTTATAATTTAAACAGGAAGAACCCATTCTTCACGGGTGTTTCCGATCCAAGGGGGTGTGTAAATGTATGAAACCAAAGACAACAACTATTTTTCATTTGTGCGCAAGGATATTGCTCCACTCTTGCCTTCCCAAAGTGCCGAGGTGCTGGAATTAGGTTGTGGCGCAGGTGGGACGTTGGGTTGGCTCAAGGCGGAAGGGTATGCCGGGCATACGACGGGAATGGAGTTGTGCGCTGAGCCGGCGGCAATTGCCAGAACGCGGGTAGACAAGGTGTTCGAAGGCGATGTCAATGCCACGATGGGGCAGTTGCCTTTGGAGGGTTTTGATTTGGTGCTGTGCTTGGATGTGCTCGAACACTTGGTGGATCCATGGGAGACCGTCAAGCGCCTCTACGGGTTGATGCGAACCGGTGGTACCTTAATTGTCAGTTTGCCAAATATTCAACATTACAAAGTCGTGCTGCCGCTATTGCTCAAGGGTACCTGGCAATACAAGGAGGATGGGATTATGGATCGCACCCATCTGCGGTTTTTTTCTAGACAAAGCGCTAGCGAGATGCTGACGAATGCCGGGTTTAAGATTAGCGATTGCATTGATTCGGGCTACAACTCCAGACGCATATTCAAGTTTTGGAAATTTTTGCTATCCCATACATCGATGCGCGATTTGACGGCGAGCCAATTCGTGTTCCGCGCTGAAAAATAATCCGCCCAATTGGGTCATTTTTTTGAAGATGCATTAAAACCAATCCGATTGCTTGGCAAGAACGATCGATTGGTTTTGAGTTCTAAAAAGGAACCTCGTCATGACGCTTGGACAAGCAATTAGCACCTGTTTTTCAAAGTATGCCGACTTTAACGGCAGGGCCGGAAGAAGCGAGTATTGGTGGTTTGCACTTTTTGTCGCCCTTTTTACGACCGCTGCCGCCTTGATTAACGATACGGCCTATGGATTAAGCCTTCTCGCCATTCTCCTTCCTCACAATGCTGTTGCCGTAAGGCGTTTGCACGATATTGATAAAAGTGGATGGTGGCTGTTGTTAATGGTCGTGCCGCTTGTCAATCTCATACTGATTTACTGGTATTGCCAAACCGGGAGTGACGTTGGCAATCGATTTGGAGATCCGGTAATCCACTAATTGGCGAGACGGGTTTTGAGTCTAGCAAAGTAAGTTGCCCTCTAGAAAAGATCACTGTAGGGGTGCACAAACAGCGAACTCAATAAGGCAATGCGTATTGCCTGCGGTATGATCATTCCAAGATCCCTAACCACAATATTCATGCGGCATTCAATTGAACAATATTAAATCCACCAGAGCTAATGAACTTCCCTTGACCGAGGATATCCGTTTACTGGGTAGAATTTTGGGGGACATTGTCCGAGAGCAAGAAGGCGACGAGATATATCGGTTAGTAGAAGAGGTCAGAACCCTTTCTGTTTCATTTCACCGCGAAGCCAACCAAGTTGCCAATCAAAAGCTAACCAAGTTACTCAAGGGGTTAAGCAGCGATAGCGCGATGAAAGTGCTTAGGGCGTTTACGTACTTTAGCCATCTCGCCAATTTGGCAGAGGATCGGCATCATGTGCGGCGCAGGGCAATTCATGAGCGGATGGGAAGTTATCAAGACGGCAGCATTGAAATGGCAATGAAGAAGCTTCGTGCTGGAAACGTAACAAGCCAGCAAATTTCGAAGACCCTTGAAGGGTGTTTGATCTCACCCGTTTTAACGGCTCACCCTACTGAAGTTCAAAGAACCAGCATATTGGATGCCGAGCGCGATATTGCAAATCTCTTGTCGGAAAGAGACCAGATCCAGGCTTTGTCCCAGTCACACGATATCAAAGGGGGATCCCTTACGGCAAAAGAGTTTGCCTTAAATGAAGCGAAAATTCGTGCTCGCGTATTGCAACTTTGGCATACGCGTCTACTCCGGTTTACCAAGTTAACGGTAGCAGATGAAGTCGAAAATGCCTTAAGTTATTACGAGACCACTTTTTTAAAAGAAATCCCCAAAATCTACGCTCAGTTAGAGGATTCGCTAGATGGCAATCCTGTAGCCAGTTTTCTAAAAATGGGCCAGTGGATAGGTGGGGATCGTGACGGAAATCCGAATGTCACATCGCAAACGCTCGAGTATGCCTTGCGCCGCCAGTCAGAAATGGTGCTACGCCACTATCTGACAGAAGTCCATTTTCTTGGCAAGGAGTTGTCCGTTTCCGTCTTGCTACTCAAATTTCCAAAAAAGATGCGCGATCTTGCAAACGCCTCCCCGGATCTGAATGAGCATCGTCAGGATGAACCCTATCGGAGGGCTTTGACCGGCATTTATTCCCGTTTGGCTGCAACATTAAAGTTATTGACCGGCGCTGACGCAGCGCGACATGCCGTAGCCCCACAAAATCCCTATCAAAATGCCGAGCAATTTATCGGCGATTTAAAAACGATTGAGCATGCACTGCAGTCTCAGCATGCACAAGCGCTTTCAGATCGTAGGTTGCGAGCCTTAATCAGGGCGGTGGAAGTATTCGGATTCCATCTTGCTACAGTGGATTTGCGTCAAAGTTCTGATAACCATGAAGCGGTTCTAGAGGAATTATTAAGGGTTGCAGGATTGGAGAAAAATTATTCAACATTATCCGAAGAACATAAAAGAACTCTGTTGATGATGTTGTTGAAAGACGCCAGATCATTAAAGGTTTCTGGATGGAAATACTCTGATTTTTCCGTATCTGAAATTGCGATATTCGAGATGGCAAAAAAAATGCGCAGTCTATTTGGTAAGAATGCCATACGCCACTACATCATTAGCCATACTGAAACTGTGAGCGATTTACTGGAAGTGCTTTTGCTTCAAAAGGAAGCAGGGTTGATGTTGGGAGCCATCAACAGCAAAGTGAGCGCAGACCTCATTATTTCCCCCTTATTTGAAACGATTGAGGATTTGCGTAATGCTGCCCCCATCATGCGGGAATTTTATGCGTTGCCCGGTATTGCTCAATTAATAAAACGCTCAAGCGGAGAACAGGACATCATGCTCGGCTACTCCGATAGCAATAAGGATGGCGGAATCTTTACGAGCAATTGGGAGCTTTATTGTGCCGAAATTGCTTTGGTGGAACTATTTGATTCACTTAAAAATCAATACGGGATTAAGTTGCGCCTATTTCATGGAAGGGGTGGGACAGTTGGCCGTGGTGGAGGGCCAAGCTATGAAGCGATATTGGCACAACCCCCAGGAACCGTCAGAGGGCAAATTCGCTTAACTGAACAAGGTGAAGTGATCGGATCAAAATACGCCAACCCTGAAATTGGAAGGCGAAATTTAGAGACCTTAGTTGCAGCTACACTAGAAGCGACCTTGCTAAGGTCGGCTAAGCCTGCAAGCAAATCATTTCTTGAGGCCGCAGCTAAATTGTCTTTGGACAGCATGAAGGCTTATCGATTCTTGGTGTACGAGTCTCCAGGTTTTGCAGAGTATTTCTTTGGTGCCACCCCTATAGGTGAAATTGCTAAATTAAATATTGGGTCTAGGCCTGCAAGTCGAAAGCCTGGTCAAAGAATAGAAGATTTACGAGCTATACCCTGGGGATTTAGTTGGGGGCAATGTCGTTTAAATTTACCGGGTTGGTATGGGTTTGGAACCGCGGTTGAGTCTTTTTTGAGTCAAGCAAAACCACAGGATAGAAAAACTGCTCTGGTATTGCTGCAAGAAATGTATAGGGAGTGGCCTTTTTTTAGAACGCTGTTGTCCAATATGGATATGGCATTGGCAAAAAGTGATTTAGCTTTAGCCTCTAGATACAGCGAACTGGTTGTAGATGCCAAATTGCGTAAACGGATATTTAGTCAAATCGAGTCCGAATGGAAAAAAACCAACAATGCATTAAATTCCATCACAGGAGATAAGCAGCGTCTTGCAAGAAATCCTTCCTTGGCGAGGTCCATTCGCAATCGCTTTCCTTATATTGATCCTTTGCATCATCTTCAGGTGGAACTGGTTCGTCGATATCGCGATGGCAAGCATGATGAAAGAGTGCAACGAGGAATTCATATTGCGATCAATGGAATTTCAGCTGGATTGCGAAATACAGGTTAAAACAATAGATAGAAATTGATCGATAAGAGAATGGGAGTTTGTCATCCAGGCAATATAAATTGTAAGAGTTATAGTCTTGATATTCCATTGGAGGTATTGCTTTGCCAAAGTTCGCAGCCAATTTGACGATGATGTTCAATGAACATCAATTTCCAGCTAGATTTCCAGCTGCTGCCAAAGCCGGTTTCACCGCTGTTGAATTTTTATTTCCCTATGAATATTCGCCTGCTGAAGTGGGGGGGTGGTTGAAGGAAAACAATCTAAAAAATGTTTTATTTAATTTGCCTCCTGGGGATTGGTCAGTTGGCGAACGCGGTATCGCTGCGTTGCCAGGACGGGAAGGGGAGTTTAAAAAAGGGGTCGCATTGGCAATTGAATATGCTCTAGAGTTGAATACTCCACAGTTGCATATGATGGCCGGCGTCATTCCAAGCAAAACAAATTTAGTCGAACATAGGCAATCTTATCTAGAGAATATGCGATATGCAGCCCGAGAACTTGCCAAACATGGCATCAGTTTATTGATCGAGCCAATTAATACCAGAGATATGCCCGGATATTTTTTAAATACCCAATCCCAAGCCCATGAATTGCGAATTGAGTCAGGCGCAGGGAATGTGAAAGTGCTGATGGATTTTTATCATGCGCAAATTGTCGAAGGCAATTTATCGGAGAATTTTGAGAGGTATTTTGATGGGATCGGGCACGTTCAAATTGCGAGTGTGCCAACGCGAAACGAACCTGATGTGGGGGAGGTGAACTATTCACACATCTTTAACCTGCTTGATGAAAAGGGTTATCAGGGTTGGGTAGGTTGTGAATATCGTCCCAAGGGGAATACCGAAGAAGGGCTTAGTTGGTTTAAACATTTCCGTATTTAAGAATTACTAATAATCGAGGTCTATCAGTCCATGAAAAGAAGAGCTTTTTTTAAGACCGGTATTGCGGCTGCGGCATTAACGGCAGGATCAAAGCCAATCCTAGCATTTAGCAAAGAAAATACCCTCGGAGTAAATACATGGGATGACGGATTGGCTCATCCGATTTCCTACCCGCAAGGAAAAGGGAAAGAGCGCGGTATTGCTTTGGGTGGCGGCGGAGTCGTGCTACTGAGTTTTTATGCTGGGTATTTTCACGCTCTCAGAAAAAACGGAGTTGACTTGTCCAATTCCGACATTATTGTTGGCACTTCTGCTGGGTCCTTGTTTGGGTCCATGCTAACGGGTGGAAATTTGTATAGGCTCTATGGCGAGCTGAATTTTTTTGCAGACTTCCCTAAAATTTTTGCCAGGCTAGTCCCCGAAACAAAACAAAACCCCAGTCAAGCGCGTGCAAGCCAAATTGCAATGAGCGCCAAGGATGCGTCTTTGCAAACCATTCTAGCAATTGGTCGCGCAGCAATGGCAGCAAAAAATCCTGATGGCGTAGATGCCTACTATAAAACCGTAAGAAAAGTGATAGGAATGACCGATTGGAGGTCTAAAGCGCTTCATATCAGTGCGATTGATTGTTATACAGGTGAGCGCTTAATTATCTCGAAAGATAGCGGCATTCCGGTTGATGTTGCATGTGCAGCAAGCAGTTCAATAGCTGGTGGAGCTGGTCCGATCTGGCTTAAGAATCGTCTTTGCATGGATGGGGGAACTTGCGAGACATCCACTCATAGCGATGTGATTCGGGGGGTGAAGAAAGCGATTGTGTTTTCCTTGGGGGATGGAACGTCCAATGAGATTACCCAAGGACTTAGGGTCTCTTCAATGCCCGATACATTACTCAATGAGATTGATATTCTCAAAAAAGAAGGGACGAATACAATCCATATTTCTGCTGGTCTTGCCCCTGGGATTGATCATGTCAGTTCCATTATGGATCCTAGATACATCTCTACTTATCTTAAATTTGGTTTAGATCGCGGACATGGCGATGCAAAAAATTTAAAGGCGTTTTGGGGATAAGACCATTCACTCTTAATTCTAAATAGCAATTTCATTTGAAGTTTGTTAGAGGGATTAAGTCATATGGATTGGCAATGCAGTATTTGACGATTGTTAAACTTGAACATCGGTTAGTATTTATAAGACTAAATGTTGATTTAGATTTTTTCAAAAATATAAATATATGAGACATAAAATTAGGCTGTTATTAAGCTGTTTTGCATTGGTATTCTCAAATGCGCTTTTGGCTGCAGATTCTTGGCCTTCTAGACCCATTCATTTTGTTGTCGGGTTTACAACCGGAGGCCCTAGCGATGTAATTGCCAGGGGGTTAGCTCAAAAAATGGCATTGTTATTGGGCCAAGCCATTGTTGTTGACAATAAACCTGGCGCAGGAGGCAATCTTGCCGCAGAATATGTTGCCCATAGCGCGCCGGATGGGTATACATGGCTTTTGGGGAATAACAGTATTTTGGCGACCAATGAGTTTCTCTATAAGAATTTACGATATAGCCCGCAACAAGATTTCGCCCCCATTGGCTTAGTGGCGGTACAGCCTAATATCTTGGTAGTGAACAATGCTTTGCCGGTAAAAAATTTGAAAGACCTAATTGCACTAGCTAAGGAGCGTCCGGGGCGACTCAATTTTGCGAGTTCTGGCGCTGGTGCGGCTGCTCATTTGGCGGGGGAATTATTTAAGACTAGTGCCAATATCAACATTACCCATGTTCCATATAAAGGCGCTCAGCCTGCATTGACAGATGTGATGGCTGGTCACGTGGATATGATGTTTGCAACCTCGGGTTCTGTAATGCAATTTATTCGGGATAAGAAGGTCCATGCTTTAGCCGTCACCTCACGTACGCGAATGAAGGAGATCCCGGAGGTTCCCACTATGTCTGAGTCGGGACTGATCAATTTTGAAGCGATTACTTGGCATGGCATTGTGGTGCCGACTGGAGTTCCTGAGGATATTATTTTGCGGATATCCAAGTCGTTAAATACGGTATTGACTGATAAGGAACTACTGGAATCCTATTCAACCATGGGGCTTGAGCCCAAGAGTACCACCCCAAAAGAGTTTACCGATTACATCCGCTTAGAAATCCCACGATGGTCAAAGGTGGTTAGGGATTCAGGCGCAATCGTCAATTAATTTTTTAAGGTTTCAAGAAGATGCAATCATCACAGGCAATATCCAGCAATTTTAAATCCATTTCCCGTTTAGAAATTCCAGGGGGTGGTCAAGTTTCCGTATCGGGCAATTACGCTTACATCGGTCACATACCCAATAAGAATCAATTGGGAACATCTATTTTGGATATTTCTAATCCCAAAGCGCCAAAAATTGTCTCTCAAATATTTCTGGATGATCCTGAGTCCCATTCGCATAAAGCTCGCGTAATTGGCGATTTGTTGTATGTAAACAGCGAAAGGAATATGACGCCCATAGGCCGTAGGGCGGATGAATTGCCAGGAGTAAAAGCGCGTCTCTCGAAGGAGTTTGGCAGAGAGCCAAATCATGCCGAGTTGGCTCTAGCGTTGAACGTTCGAGAGCAGGATATTCCGATGGTAGAGGCAGCGCAGAAGCAGCCGTATAAAAACGGCGGATTTAAGGTTTACGATATTTCTGATAAAGGTAATCCCAAGCTCATTACACATCAATGTACTGGTGGAATTGGAGTGCATCGTTTTGATGTGGATGGCAACTATGCCTATATCTCTACTGAAATGAATGGATTTTTGGGAAATATTTTGGTGATCTACGACGTTTCCAATCCGGTGAAGCCAGTGGAAACCGCTCGCTGGTGGATGCCGGGACAGCATCAAGCCGCTGGTGAAAAGTCAAATTGGTCTGGCAGAAGAAATAGGCTACATCACGCGTTGCGGTTTGGGGATGAATTGTGGGCGGGGCTTTGGCATGGAGGGGTGGGGGTTATTGACGTGAAAGACATTTCAAATCCCAAGACGCTCGGCATTTACAACTACCATCCCCCATTTCCCGAACCATCGCATACGTTTATGCCCCTCGAAAAGACCATCAATGGCAGACGGATCGCTGTGGCTATCGATGAAGAAGATCATGCCCATGATGCTGAGGAGTTGGATCGCAGAAAAGGTCGACCGCACGGCTGCTTGTGGGTCTTCGATGTTACAGACCTGAAGGCAATAAAACCGCTCTCGATCTATGAAGTGAGTGAACTGGATTCACCATGGAGTAGGGCAACTCCTGGTCGATTTGGGGCTCATCAATTTCAAGAACAGCGCAAAGGCACAATGGTATTTTGCACATGGTTTGCAGGTGGCTTAAGGGCTGTAGATGTTGGAAACCCTCTATCTCCCCGTGAGGCGGGTTTTTACATTCCTGCGCCTGCTGAAAATCGCGCCGCACCTCAAACAAACGATGTTTTCGTTGATGACAATAACCTCATCTACACAATTGATCGATATGCGGGGTTGGATATTTTGGAATTTACTGCATGATCGGGGCGCCTTACTGTCAGATGCCCGATTTGCTTCTGAAGAAACCGAAGATTGATATGCCTTTAGGGGCAATTGATTGCCATGCCCATATTTGTGGGCCTGAAATTCGATTTCCCTATTCCGAAAAAAGAATCTATACGCCTCACGATGCATTGTTGCCTGAATATTTGAAGATGCTGGGCTTTTTGGGTGTTGACCGAGCAGTTTTGGTTCAGCCTAGCATCTACGATGTCGACAATAGGGCACTTTTGGATGCGCTTAAAACCGATTCAACTAATTTACGTGGAGTGGCAGTTGTTAAGGAGGGTATTACCGAACGTGAGATTGAAGAGTTGCATTATGCCGGCGTGCGCGGAATTCGATGCAATATCGTCGATTTAGCTGAAGCAAAGGGAATATTGCCATTACCCAGTTTAAAAAAAATGGCCCACAAAATTGCTCCTTTCGGATGGCATATCGAATTGCTAATGCATGCCAATGAGTTTCCGGATATTAGTCAATCCTTCAAAGACTTTCCAGTTGAAATTGTTCTAAGCCATTTTGGGTATCAACCTTGTTGTATGGGTATCAACACGGCTGGGTTTCAAGGTTTATTGTCCTTAATGAGGGAGGGTCGAGCATGGGTGAAATTTACCGGCCCTTACCGAATTTCAAGTAGCGCCAATTTTCCGTACAGCGATGTGAATGAGTTTGCGCATGCCATCGTAATGAATAGCCCTCGGCAAATTGTTTGGGGGACAGATTGGCCCCATGTCATGGTTAAAAATGCCATGCCCAACGATGCCGATTTATGCGATTTATTGCAGGACTGGGTTGAAGATTCGGCTCTATTGAAGGCGGTACTGGTTAAAAATCCAGAGAGGTTATACGACTTTCATTAGACGTAACTTTTCAAAATACGGATACACTTAACTAAAATGGCAGGACATAAAAATTACAATATGGAGGCAGTGTGGATTTACAAAAATCACCGGATCCGGGGAGTGGTTGGCAACCCAATATGCCGATTCAAATTATTGCAGGAACTCCGGCTGGCGGCGGTCAAGATAGGCCAGCTAGAGCATTGGCAAGGGTTTTGGAAACCTCAGGTTTAATTAAAGTCCCTATTTCAGTGAATAATATTCCCGGAATTGGGGGAGGTAATGCGTGGAAATTTCTTGCAGGCAAGCCATCCGATCCGCATATTGTTGCCATTAATTCCCCAACGATCATTACCAACCCATTATTGGGTATAGCTTCATTGATCTATACGGAGTTGTGCCCTTTAGCGAATCTATACACGGAATACATTGCCTTTGTAGTAAAGGCAGATTCCAAAATAAGCACTCCGCAAGATGTATTGGATCGGCTCCAAAGCAATGTAGGAAATTTTAAGATTGCATTAGCAACGGCTCGTGGAAATGTGAACCATATTGCATTGGCAAAATTAACGCAATATGTTGGCGCAAATGTGGGCGATCTGAATTTAAACGTCTTTGATTCTGCGCGTTATGCCATTGCTAATGTGCTAGAAGGCGTAGCTGAGCTTGGTGCGATTACGGCCGTAAGTGCTGTGCCAGAAATCAAACGTGGTGAGTTAAGGGTGATTGCCGTATCGGCACCACAGCGTCTTTCGGGGTTATTCGAGAATGTGCCGACCTGGATTGATGTTGGGATTCACTGTATTGCTGGAACGTGGAGAGGTGTTATTGGAGGGGCAGGCTTAACCAGTCCCCAAATTGCTTTTTGGAACCAGGTTTTGGTGAACGTTAGCAACACTCCGGAATGGAAAGCGGAGTTGATGGAGCATTATTGGGCAAATACGTATTTAAACAATTCCGAAACAATGGATTTTTTAAATCAAGAGTCAATTGAAATGAAATCAGATTTGAAATTGGTTGGCTTGATTAATTAAATAATTCTCTTGATATGGGGCAGTTGATGAGACTCTTAAATAAGGTTGTTTGCGGTTTGGTATTGCTGACTGGTTTGACTTTTGTCTATGCCGAAGATGTTTACCCAACAAAACCAATCAAAATAGTCGTGCCATTTCCTCCAGGGGGCACTTCCGATATTCTTGCCAGAACAATTGGTCAGAAGCTTTCTCAGGAGTGGGGTCAGCAGGTAATTGTCGATAATCGTCCTGGAGCAGGCGCAAATATTGGGGCGGAGATCGTGGCGAAATCTGCGCCAGATGGCTACACCCTATTAATTTTATCCACCATTCACTTGATCAATCCCAGCCTCTATAAAAATTTACCATACGATCCCATTACGGATTTTGCGCCTATAGGCATGATTGCTGAAACGTCACAAGTGGTTTTGGTTCACCCCTCTCTACCAGTCAAATCGATTCAGGAATTAATAGTGTATGCAAAGGCCCATCCAGGTGAAATCAATTACAGTTCTGCCGGTAATGGTAGCCAGCCCCACTTGTCTGCAGAATTATTTAAGTCGATGACGGGGATAAACATTGCCCACATTCCATACAAGGGTGCTCCTCAGGCAATAACGGATCTTATTGCTGGGCAAGTTTCATTAACTTTTGCGACGGGACCATCGGCTGTGCCGGTTGTTCGAAGTGGACAAGCGCGCGCCATTGCCGTAACAACAACTAAGCGAATGGCAGCCTTGCCGGACGTACCTACAGTTGCTGAATCGGGTGTAGTGGGTTATGAATCAGCTGGTTGGAATGGGTTGGTTGGGCCGACAGGTATGTCACCAGCAGTTATTGAGAAACTGAGCACGGCATTAACTCGGATATTGAAAAACCCAGAAATACGTAAGCAGATGATCGACCAGGGCGCTGAACCGGTGATCCTCACCCCTAGCCAGTTTGCTGTCTATATTCGTAGTGAGCGCATCAAATGGGCGGCTGTTGTGAAAGCGTCTGGCGCGCAGATTGATTAAAGGCTTAAATATATGTGCGCATGGCAACCTGAACGACCAATCCAGTTAATCGCCGGGACTCCTGCCGGGGGAGGATTGGATCGCACTGCGAGGGCATTGGCCAGTGCTTTAGAGCAAGGCAATCTGTTATCGGTACCGATTGAAGTTATTAATGTCCCTGGTGACGGTGCGCGTAAAGCCTGGAAATATATGGATCAGTTTTCGGATGACGGCCATGTGCTGTCGATTAGTTCAACCAATCTGATTACCGACTTCCTCACGGGTTTGGCTTCTTTCAATGAATGGGCCTATCCGCCCCTGGCAATTTTGGCGACAGAATACCTGGCCTTCATTACGTCAATCGACTCAGCCATCAAAACCCCCGAGGGATTGCTGTATCGCCTTAGAAAGGCGGCTCAACCTATCAATATTGCCTTATCGACAGCCCGAGGGAATCCCAATCACATTGCGCTAGCAGCTTTAATTCAGCATGCTGGCGGAGATTTCAATAACCCAATAGTTCGTGTGTTTGATACGGCATTGGATGTGGTGGAGGACGTTATTCAAGGGCACGCAGAGGTTGGCATTATTACTGCGGCCAGCGCGGTCAGGGCTTTAGAATCCAGATTGATTTTATCCGTCGCCGTTTCCTCTCCTCAACGTTTGTCGGGGGTATATGCGGATACGCCAACTTGGATAGAGCAATCTGTTGATTGCCAGATTGGCGCGTGGCGAGGGGTGTCTGGCACTCCAAATTTATCGTTAGACAAGCAGATTTTTTGGCAAGAGGTTTTGAAAAAAACGATTTCAACGCCGGTTTGGCAAAACTCCTTAAATGAAACCTTGTCCATTGACACTTTTAAATGCGGTTCAATCTTAAAATCGCATTTGGAGATGGAGCACAAAGAGATGAAGTCGATCCTAGAAAGACTTGGATTCAATAATGACCAATATGGCAAAACGGTATGAATATTAAATTTATCTTAAACGGAAAGCCGGTTGAGACTGGGGTAGCGCCCAACACCCCGTTAATTAATGTATTAAGGGACGATTTTGGCTTATTTGGCACACGTTTTGGGTGCGGCCAGGAATCGTGTGGTGCCTGCAAGGTTTTAGTGGATGGTAAACCATCTTTTTCCTGTGCCTTAGTAATCAGCGAAGTTGCATCGCATGTTGTTCAGACAGTAGAGGGTTTAGGCTCTCCAGAAAATCCCCACCCACTGCAAAAGGCATTTTTAGCCGAGCAAGCAGGTCAATGTGGCTACTGCCTTTCCGGCATGTTAATCGAGAGCGCTGCTTTGTTGGCAGAAAATTGCAATCCGAGTGAGGAAGATATTCGTACCGCTTTACAGGGTAATTTATGTCGTTGTGGTGTTCATAACCGAATTATTCGGGGGGTATTGTCTGCAGCTGACGAGATGCGTTTGAATGCAAATTCTAAATTGGATGAACAGCAATGAAATTACCCGGAAGTTTAGATTCAAATCGACGCTTATCTTCTTGGGTTGAGGTAATGCCAACTGGGTTAATCCATCTTCACACTGGGAAGGTTGAAATTGGTCAAGGAATTTTGACTGCGCTTAGGCAAATGGCCGCTGACGAATTGTGTATATCACTGGAGCAGATTGAGATCATCAGCGCGACCACAGCCGAAGGCTTGGACGAAGCAGTCACCTCAGGAAGTCGCTCGATTCAGGAGAGTGGTCTTGCGATCAGGCATGCGTGCGCTTGTGTGCGATCGCTTTATTTGGATCAGGCTGCTTCATTGTCCAATAGTCTTAAGAAAACTATTTCCGTTGATAGTGGTGAGTTTGTTGGTCCTCAAGGAATTATTGGGAGCTATTGGAGTTTATGCAAACCGAACTTGCTTGATCGCGAAGCTTGGCCTGATGTGGAACTAAAAACAGCTTCTTTGCGAACGTTATCCGGCGAGTCGGCAAACCGAATCGATTTGCCGGATAAAGTATTTGGGAAGCCGCGTTTCATACATGATTTGCGATTGCCTGGAATGCGTTTTGCTAGCGTTGTTCGACCCCCATCCCCTGGGGCAGCTTTAGTTAAGGCGCCGATTCCTCGAATCGGGGAAGAAATGATCGTTGACGGCAGTTTTTTAGCTGCGGTAGCAGATACCGAATTTAAGGCCAATCAAGTGGCGGCCTCTTTTTCAGAATCCGCCCGTTGGACAGCGCAAGAAACCTTGCCAAAAAATACCAAGCAATTCCTCAGAACTACCACCAGTGTTCGAAGTTTGATCCATGAGCATGGAGAGGTAGGCAATTCTCATTGGAATGTTGAGGCTGAATTCTTTAGGCCTTATGTTGCCCATGCCTCGATTGGACTGTGTTGCGCGGTTGCTCGATATGAAAACAATCAACTGGAGGCGTGGTCGCATTCTCAAAGCATCTTTCGTCTTCGGGCGGATCTCGCTGTTGTTCTAGGTACTTCGGTAGACAACATCACGATTCATCATATGGAAGGAGCCGGTTGCTATGGTCAGAACGGGGCGGATGATGTTGTTCTGGATGCTGCTTTAATTGCGAGAGCGTATCCTGGTAAACCGGTACGCGTTCAATGGAGCCGAGGGGATGAGCTGACTTGGGGACCTTTGTCTTCGGCTATGCTGGTCAATATTAAAGCTAGCCTGGATGACAACGGTAGAATCAACTTCTGGTCTCAAGAGATTATTAGTAACGGTCATGAAAACAGACCAAATGGGGATAAAAATCCAGGTTTGCTTGCCGCATCCCATATTTCCAATCCTTTCGACATTCCAATCTCGCGTAATCCGCCAGTTGCAGCAGGTGGTGGAGCCGATAGGAACTCGGTTCCCTTATACGAGATTCCAAATATAGATGTTCACCTAAATCGGTTGATGGATATGCCCTTACGCGTATCCTCATTAAGGGGTTTGGGCGCTATGGCCAATGTTTTTGCGATTGAAAGTGTCATGGATGAGCTGGCTGAAATTGCGAAGCAAGACCCCATTGAGTTTCGATTGATTCATTTATCCGACTCCCGGGCAAAAGCAGTGATTCAAAAAGCGGTTGAGATAAGCAACTATCGCACTCGTAAAATGCAAGATGGGTGTGGGTGGGGTTTTGGTTTTGCGAGGTACAAGGGATTGGGCGCATATTGCGCCGTCATAGCCAGGATTGAAGTTGGAATAAATGTTGTTGCAAAAAAATTATGGATTGCAACCGATTGTGGAGAAATTATTAATCCAGATGGTGCAGTCAACCAAATAGAGGGTGGTGCTATTCAGGCTTGCAGTTTTGCGCTGAAGGAATCGGTTCAATTTAATACGCAAAAAGTTTTTTCAGATAACTGGGACTCTTATCCTATCCTTAGATTTGAAGAAGTTCCTAATGTCGAGGTTGCAATGATAAAAAATCAGGACTTGCCTGCATTAGGGGTTGGCGAGTGCTCCCTCGGGCCTACTGTTGCCGCATTAGCTAATGCCATTCATAATGCTTTGGGTGTGCGTATTAGGGATATGCCTTTTAGTGCAGAAAATATTGCGAAAGCCTAATAGGGTTTTAAGATGTAATACCCCCCGGAGAGAGTTTTAAAGTGATTTCTTTTTTTAGGACGAGTTTTTTAGCACTAAAGATTTATTGGTCATAAACTGGTATTCCGATTCAGTTGCGTTTAGAACATTGATGACAGATCTTTTATGCGCCCCAGAAAACTCAGGGTGCAAGCAATGCTGGGTTGTTGGGGCAGGTTGTGCTTGATCAAGTTGATTATGGTGGCATGAGAGAAGGCGTTAATATGCAATATTATTTGTGCAAATGTGTTTTGGCACTATTTGTCGTGGTTTGGTAATAATTTCCTGGGGAAAATGATGAAGTTTTTAACAAATTTACTTTTCTTAATAGCCGGTGGTTTGTTCGTGACTCAATATGTGCTGTCTGCGCCATTAATTAGTGCAAAAGAAGCCGATCTTCCCGTTGCTTCCCAAGCGCTGCCTACCCGTGGAATTTCCAGAGGGCCTTCGGTCAAATTGAATTCACCTGAGGCTGACACGCCTGTAGCATCCCCGTTTGACTTAAAAGTTACGTTTGAAGCTAGGGGGGATGCCAAAATTGATCCCGATTCGATTAAGGTTATTTATATGAAATCACCTATTGTTGATTTAACCCCAAGATTAAGAAAATCCATCACTGTTAGCGGAATTGATTTTCTAAAAGCAGAAGTTCCTCCTGGTTCACATGCGATTAAGGTAACAGTAAAAGACACTGATGGTCGAGAGACGAATTCGGTGCTGAACATAATTGTGAGTAAGTAATGAATTGTCCTTATTGCCTTTCTGAAGTGGATGATGCGGCGGTGGTGTGCAAAGTATGCACGAGGGATGTTTATCTATTTAAACCTATGATGGCACGCGTTGCGGAGTTGGAAAAGCAATTGGCGGAGATCGGTAATCAAACAGATTATGAAGAGCAGATATTGGGCCTAGAGGCCCGTCTTGAGGGATATGAGCAGAAAAAATACCTTGACCGTGGATTCAAAGAAACATGCCTAGATGTATTAATCTACTTGGTTTTACCATTACTAATATTGTTGGCAGCTCATGATGTGATTACTGTTGTTTACGATACCAAAATGGTTTATTTGAGAGTAATTTCAATGGTATTGCCTTTGCCGTTTGGTTATGTTTTATTCAAGCAAATGCGCCGCCCATTATTCCCTTGGTTTATTGGTGTGATCTTTCTAGGTATTGCTTCTGTAATTGGTATGAGCTGGATTACCAGTTTGGTTGACAATTCCCCCATTCTTCCGCAAAGCACTTTTGAATGGCGAGAAGTATTGGAATATGCTGCCAGTATTGCTTTTAGTTTTCTTACTGGAATGTTGTTGGGTAGCGTGAATTACGCCAGCCATCACCAAGCCAAATCGGTAAAGGTAAATCCATTTTTAAAATTAGTTCTAAGTGCTCTTGGTGAGGAAAAATTGTCACCAGAAGCCCTGCATAAGCTCATGAAAAAAATCAACGAATATGGGGGCACTATAGTCGCGTTAGGAACTACCGCTTTGTCAATATACACTGGGCTAAAGCACGTTCTTTAGGTAATACTAAAGCAATGCAGTACTATAAAAAGGCAATACCGATGCAGGACGAAAATATTTCTCATGCTGCCTAACCGTAAAACTTGTTCAATGCCAAATTCTGCTAAAGTTTATCTATGAGCAATGGAATAAACCGTAGGACAGTTCTCAAAACTGCTGGCGCATTGGTTTGCACTTCCGCTATCCCTTCTCAATTCTTTGCTGCTAGCGATAAAGGGCTTGTAGGCCCTCGCATTGCATTGGTGATTGGGAATAGTAAATATATTGACAGTCCTTTAACCAATCCTGGTAATGATGCGATTGCGATGGTTAAGGAGCTCAAAATCTTGGGCTTTGATGCTCAATCCCTTATTGATGCGAGTCTGAAGGATTTGACCTCATCGATTCAAAGCTATAGCAATCGGTTAGCAAAGGCAAAAGCAGTCGGACTCTTTTACTATGCTGGGCATGGAGTGCAGTTGGCCTGGAGAAACTATCTGGTTCCTGTTGATGCCAATATTGACAAGGTCGACGATATTCCAAAGCAAACCTTTGAGTTAAATACCATGCTCACCGCCCTAACCAAGGCAGAGAACCCCATGAATATTATTATTTTGGATGCTTGCAGAGACAATCCGTTCGGTAAAAAATTGCCAACCGAGCAAAAAGGTTTAAGTCAATTTGACGCCCCCCCAGGATCGATCCTTTCATATGCAACTGCGCCAGGCAATGTGGCCAGTGACGGAGCTGGCGGCAATGGATTGTTCACTGAAAATCTCTTAAGAGAGATGCGCAACCCAGAGGCAAAGATCGAGGATGTATTTAAGCGGGTTCGACTCAAGGTCAGGCTGGCCTCCAAAGGCCAGCAAATACCATGGGAAAGCACTTCCCTTGAGGAGGATTTTTACTTTAATGCCGCAGGAATTGACCCTAATAGTATTGAATCGGCGATGGGGGGAAGTAAATAATGGCTGATCTTGACGACCAACATTTCAAGGAGCAATTGTCTCTTTGGGAAAAGGCGAGTAGCAGTGGCGATCCTAAATTCACCATTGCTTATTTGGATGCTTTTCCCACCGGTTTTTACTCGCAGCTAGCAGAGGTGCGCTTAGATCAATTATTGGCTGCACAAGGTGAAAAGAAATTGGTGATACCTAGTTCCGCGAATAACCCCTTTACCAAAGGAATGGTGTCGGGAGTGATGGAGTATTCAGTGGGAGATGCCTATTCGTATAGCCGTAAAGATTCGTTAACCGGAATTGAGGAAAATGCATTTACTCAAAAGGTCACCAAGGTTACCGATAGCGAGATAACGTTTAATAATGGGCGGCAAGTTATTGACATTATGGGAAACGATTTAATTTCGCCGAATGAGCGCTTTCTAAGTCCCGCACAGTTTTATCCGGCTGAGTATGTGTTGGGTAATAAATGGATTACACGTTATGCATGGAAAAAGGGGGATGGCGTAGATTCAAGCGTGGAGATGGAATTTAAAATAATCGGGCGCGAAAAAATGGAAACTCCTGCAGGTAGGTTTAATGCTTTTGTTATCGATGGTATGGGTTATGTTCTTGGGGGTAGTAAATTTGAAATGCGCTACTGGATTGATCCAGAAACCTGCAATCGACCCATTTGGTTCGATCGGGTTTCAAAAAACCGCAAGCAAGGTAAGGTACGCATGTCGACTCGGGATGAATTGGTTAGTTTTCACCAGAAAAAATCCGCAAAGAAAAGTTAAACATAAAAAATGGAAGTATTTTTTCACTCCAAAATATTGAACTATTCTTGATCCGTATTACTGCTTAATTTTTGAATGGTTTAAAAATTTGGTTAATGAGGATAATTAAATTATCTGATTTAGTGTTAAATCATCGATAAGGTCTGATCAACTCCTCCAAGCCATAGGCATCACCTGACTTTCTGAGTGCATCGATCCGGTTGCGCAGCAACTTCAGTTCTTGGGATTTCAGCTTTCGCAATTTTTGAAAGCTTATTCCATAGGTTTCTATTAAATAACGACGCCTGGAAGCACGGATTTGGAAGTGAATAATCCAATAGAGGACAAGGAGTGCTAGAAAGAGCAGCATTAGAACCATATATCTAAATTTTTTAGGAAAACCAGTTGACCATTATGGCATTGAAAGAATTGATTGAAAATTATCTAAATAGAATTGACAATAAATCCCTTTACTTAGCTTTATAACCTGTAAATAATGAGAAACTGCTTTTTTTGAGTTTAAGTTAATAAGGATTCTAAAATGGTGCAGATAGACCAAAAAATCATTAGCCAGTATTTGAACGTATCAGTTCCGAATGTTTCGGATGCCCTGGATCGAATTGGTATAGAGGGTTCAACACAAGGTGTATTGCCGATTTATCCCTGCGCAAAAATTGCTGGACCCGCAGCAACGTTGAAATACATACCTTATAGTGCTGCCGAGGAATCAACGGTACTTGGGACTTTAAAAGCCATTGTTCATGGTGGTACGGGGTCAGTGCTGGTTGTTGACGCTTCCGACAATCTTTTGGTCAATTCCCTTGGCGGTGTTGCCGGCGCAACTGCCAAGCATTATGGGTTGGCTGGATGTGTAACCGATGGCGTTGTACGCGATGTTGATGAGTACAAGGCGTATGGATTACCAGTTTATGCAAGAGGTATCGCTCAACAATCCGTTCGCGGCAGATCCTCATGCGCAGGATATGGTATGCCCGTGAAATTAAGTGGAGTCACGGTTCGTCCCGGGGATTTTATTTTGGCCGATGAAAACGGAACTATCGTAATACCGATGGAATACGTGACTGAGGTATTGGCTTTCGCGCAAAAAGTCAAAGCTACCGAAGAGCGGGTTATTGCACAAATTCGGGCGGGTGCTGACCCAGTAGAGGCACATGTTCATGTGAATTACGACAATATGCTAAAAAAGCAAACTACTGAATGATTGCTAATCAAAAAATAAGATACCGTACTTCATTATTTTGGGGAGGATTGCGCCTTCATGAATTAAATTCGGAAGTCGAGGCAGGAGCCGATATTATCTGCATAGATATTGAGGACGCTGTTCCCTTAGCGGATAAAGAGAAAGCGCGAAATGCCGTACTGGATTTTTTGAAAAAGTATTCCCCGTCAAACGCAAGCCAGTATATTGTCAGGATTAACCCAATTGATACCAAAGATGGTCGCGATGATTTGGAAGCGCTAGTTCATTCGCCTGGGTTTTTATCGTATTTGATGCTGCCAAAGATAGAATCGGTTGACGCTATCAAAACTGTTGGTCAATACCTGGAAGACCAAAACTCCTCTTTGAACATATTCGGCATTATCGAGACGGCAAAAGGACTTGAGTTAGCCTCGCAAATTGCGGTTGCCCATTCAAGACTAAAAGGGTTTTATTTTGGAGGGTTTGATCTATCTTCAGCAATCGGTTGCGAAATGGACTGGGAGCCATTGTTGTACAGCAGATCAAAAGTGGTGCATGCTGCGGCATTGGGCGAAATATTGGCGATTGATTGTCCGCCAGCCTTGGTGGACGAATCGACTAATCAGGAAAAA
Organism: uncultured beta proteobacterium; assembly: GCA_903826775.1. GTDB lineage: Bacteria > Pseudomonadota > Gammaproteobacteria > Burkholderiales > Burkholderiaceae > Polynucleobacter. Next base: position 36,109 of record CAIKFU010000090.1, read on the forward strand.
TTGATCGCCTATTGCAATCGTTCAAGAGCGCTCGGCATGATGGGGATGGTTACTAAGCTCAGCAGTCAAGTAAGGGCAATGAATAAAGCCTTTACCCCAAGTGACGAGGAGGTTAGTAGAGCTAGAGCCATTGTTGAAATGTACGAATTAGATCCTACAAAGCCGATTGTTTATCAAGGAAAGTTAATTGAACTTCCAATGATTAAAAAATTGAAGCAGATTTTATAAGCATGGCGACAATTCAATATTTAACCCGAATTGAGTTTGATTTTGGAGTATCTCGCTCCATCTCAGCATTCGTCAGTTCTATTGGTATCAAAAAACCCCTGATCGTAACCGATCCCTTTTTATCAAAATCCGTCATGGTTGACGAGATGCTGGAAATGTTGAAGGGTTTTAATCCTTGTATTTTTGCAGGTACACCACAAAATCCTACGCAAGAAGCCGTTGAATCCGCAGTTAAGATTTATTTAGAAGAAGGATGCGATGGGGTAATTGCAGTTGGGGGAGGTTCATCCATCGATCTGGCAAAAGGCGTTGCCTTGTTGGCCACCCACCCTGCGCCACTAGAGCAATATGCAGCCATTTTGGGTGGGTTGGATTTAATTACCCCCAAGGTCGCCCCTGTGATAGCGATTCCAACAACAGCTGGAACAGGCAGTGAAGTAGGGCGTGCTGCTTTGATAAGCCTAGCTGACGGACGCAAATTGGGTTTTATTAGCCCATATTTGATCCCTAAAATAGCGGTTTGCGATCCAGAGCTAACGCTTGGGTTGCCTGCAAATTTAACCGCCGCAACTGGAATGGATGCTTTAACGCATTGCATTGAAACCTATATCTCTCCACGGATCAATCCACCAGCAGATGCCATTGCATTGGATGGAGCGCAAAGAGCTGCTAAGTGGATTGAGGCAGCGTTTCAAAACGGAGAAGATCGAGAGGCTAGATGGAATATGATGATGGCCTCATTGCAGGGAGGTCTGACTTTCCAAAAGGGGCTAGGGGCCGTCCACTCGATGTCGCACCCTTTGGGCGGACTAAAATCCCCGGTATTGCATCATGGAACGCTGAATGCCTTGATCTTGCCAGCAGTTCTACGGTTTAATCGACCCCATTGTTTACTCAAATTACAGAATTTAGAGAAAGCCATTGGATTGGCTCCTTCAATCTCATTAGATCAATTTATCGAACGCTTGAATATTAAATTAAAGTTACCAAAATCCCTCAGTGAGTTGGGTGTAACAAGAGAGATGCTTCCTGCTATGGTTGAGGGTGCCGTGAAGGATCATTCAAGCGCATCCAATCCTCGGCCTTTGCAAAAAAGCGATTTTGAATTCTTGTTTAATGAGGTGCATTAATTACCACTGGAGCAAAAGCATGAAAATATTTTTTTCAAAACTTTTGGCAATTTTTTTTGTTTGTAGTCTAAGTGCGTTAGCACAAAATCCGAATTATCCAGATCGTCAAATTAAAATTATTTCTCCGTTTGCGGTTGGGGGTATAGCGGATTCATTTGCGCGTTTGATTGGGCAATCCTTAAGCGATTCCTGGGGTCAGCCGGTCGTGATAGAAAATAAAACCGGTGGCGGGGGGAATATTGGAGCCGATTTTGTTGCGAAATCTCCTCCAGACGGCTATACCTTGGTGATGGGAAATATTGGGAGTCATGCCGTAAACCCATATTTAATGAAAAACATGCCCTACGATCCGTTAAAGGATTTTGAACCGATTGCTTTTGTTTTGGATGCAGAAGGGTTGCTGGTAGTCAATCCTTCTTTGCCGGTGAAAAATGTTCGTGAACTGATTGCCTATATCAAAGCCAATCCGGGAAAAATATCCTATGGTTCCGGTGGTGTGGGAACGACTAGCCATTTAGCTGGGGAATTATTTAAAACCCTGGCCAAGGTCGATATGGTGCATATTCCCTATAAGGGAAATGCACTTGCCATTACTGATTTAATTGGGGGTCAAACGCAAATCATGTTTGCGACCATGCCGACTGTGTTGCCGTATGTTAAATCGGGAAAATTGAAAGCATTGGCTGTAATAGGGGCTTCAAGGACCTCTTCATTGCCTGATGTGCCAACTGTTTCAGAAACACTCCCCGGTTTTGATGTGAGTAATTGGATTGGTTTATTTTCCCCGGCTGGGACCCCTAAATCGATCGTGAATAAATTAAACAGCGAAATTATTAAAATAATGCAACAACCAAATCTTCAAACACGGTTGGAATCAGAAGGGGCTAAGTTTAAGGCGATGACTCCTGAAGCATTTGCTGTCTTTCAAAAAAATGAAGCTTTGAAGTGGGCGAAAACCATTAAGGATTCCGGAATTACGCCTGAATAATATAAATAACTAATTTAGAATCTAGCCATTTATCGGTGATGCAATATAAAAGATGAGGGTTAATAAGACTGCACCATCTTTACTAATGTGGTTGAATATTTTTCAAGCATTCTGCCTGTGCCTTGGCAGCAGGCGCCCCATGATATCCAAAACCCTTTGTTGGATCAGGTCCGGTGCCTAAGTAGAGATGTCGACAGTCATCCGCACTATTGGATTTAGTATTTTGAATAGGTTGTTCTGGGGTTGCGCAACCGGGAATGCCTGTAAGGCAAAGCACTATAGCAATTGATCGAAGCATTCTTTCTCCCGTCACGTTTGGTGGGGGCATATATCAAAAATTAAATCGTTTGGATACTCTCAGTAAATCATAGCGTAGATTTATTCTAAGTCGTTAATAATCGCTTTTTGAGGAGCTTACTTGCCGGAGATAAGTCTACCCCGGATTTATTTGCCAGCAGAAGATTACGGATAGCCCAAGAGTCCGATAATTTAACCGCTTTAAGATTCATGGCATTCATCTGGGAAAGGCAAGCTTGAATGGGAAGAACACCTATTCCAAGATTTACTGCGATCATCTCGCACATGGCGTTATAACTTCTAACTTGAATGCGCAATCTCATTTGTTTACCAAGTTTTTCCGCGCTTCGTGAAGTAAGCTCAAGTAATGAGCTGCCGCGGTTAAGGCCAACAAAATCGTATTGAAGGCATTCCTCAAAGCCAACCACTTTTCTCTTGGAAAGGGGGTGCAACTTACTGCAGGCAATAATCAATTCATCTTGCCCAATAATTTCGGTTTCCAATCCTGTTGTGATAATTCCCTCGGCAAATATACCGATATCGGCAATCCCATCCAGAAGGGATCTCACGATATCCCCGCTAAGTTGCTCTTCAACATCAATTTGTATTTCGGGATGCTCCATTAAAAATCTTGCCAAAGCGGAAGGAAGGAACTCTGTAAGGGCGGACATATTTGCCCATAAACGTACGTGGCCTTTTATGCCCTTCGAATATTCGATAAGCTCGTTACTAAATTGTTCAAACCCCTGATATAAACGTAAGGCATGTTGAATCACAATGTGTCCGGTTTGGGTGAGCGTAACCCCTTTGGCGGATCTGTCCAAAAGTGCTGTACCAACCGTTTCTTCAAACTCCGAAACTCTTCTGCTTGCTGCAGACAGTGCAAGATTGCATTCGTTTGCACCCTTTGTAATGCTGCCCGATTTAGCAATTGCGCAAAACAGCCTGAGGGTAACAAAGTCAACCCTGGCGGGGTTAATTTCCTTTTTCATTTGGCTATTTTATCTGAGCCTTCGCATAATGAGAAGGCTTTATCCATTTATAGCAATTTACAAGATTACTCGGATGGCGTAATTTACGAGCAGGTAATTAATGGGGGATTAGGATGGAGCCGTTAGCAGATATAAAAGTAATAGAGATGGGTCAATTGATCGCGGGTCCATTTGCTGCGAAAACCTTGGCGGATTTTGGGGCTGATGTAATCAAAATCGAGCCCCCTAAAGTTGGTGATGCCTTGCGTAAGTGGCGTCTATTGAAGGATGGCACTTCGGTGTGGTGGCAAGTCCAGTCACGCAATAAACGATCCCTTTCCTTGGATCTTAAGCAATCCGAAGCACAAGAAATTGTTAGAACCTTGGTTAAAGAAGCCGATGTTCTGATTGAAAATTTTCGTCCCGGCACATTGGAGTCCTGGGGGCTGGACCCAGAGCAATTGCTCGAGATGAATCCTCGATTGGTGGTGCTTAGGATTAGCGGGTATGGTCAAACCGGCCCCTATCGCGATAAGCCTGGTTTTGGTGTGGTTGCTGAAGCCATGGGCGGTTTGAGGCATTTGACTGCCGAACCTGGAAGGGTGCCAGTACGGGTCGGCATAAGTATTGGGGATACGCTGGCTTCTTTGCATGGTGTGATTGGAATATTGCTTGCCTTGCAAGAACGTCATCGAAGCGGACGCGGGCAAGTAATAGATATCGCCTTATACGAGGCGGTCTTCAATTGCATGGAGAGTTTACTTCCGGAATATAGCGCTTTCGGCGAAGTTCGTCAGGCTGCAGGAAGCGCGATGCCGGGGATTGCTCCTACCAACGCCTATTGTTGCAGTGATGGCGGATATGTATTGATTGCCGGTAATGGTGATAGTATTTTTAAACGACTGATGGATCTAATTGGTCGAAATGATTTAGGTAGCGATCCAAGTCTCCTGAATAATGAAGGCAGGGTAAAGCGGGTTGCCGAGTTGGATCAAGCAATTGGTGAATGGGCCAAAGCCATGTCGACAGAAACCGTATTGCAGGCGCTTGATTCGGCTTCAGTGCCAGCTGGTCGTATTTATACGATTGCAGACATTGCCAATGATCCGCACTATAGGTCGCGCGGAAATATTCAAACGATAACGATGCATGATGGGACCAAGTTGGATGTTCCGGGGGTTATGCCAAAACTTTCTCGAACACCTGGATCTATAAAAACCCTCGCTCCCGATATTGGCCAAAATACCGATGAAATATTGCGTAATATTGGATTAAGCGAGCAGCAGGTTGTGGCATTAAAGAAACGTGGCATTGCTTTTACGAACAAGCAGGATTAGCAAATCATGACGAGAATTTATTTTAATGAAGTGGTAACGCGTGACGGGTTTCAGATTGAGCCAAACTTTATTCCAACCGACGACAAGGTTAAGTTGATTAATGAATTGAGTGCATGTGGGTATGCAAAAATAGAAGTGACTTCGTTTACATCTCCCAAGGCCATTCCAATGCTGCGCGATGCAGAAGAGGTTATGGGGAGAATTGTTCGGGTTCCAGGCGTTGAGTACACAGTACTGGTCCCCAATCTTCGTGGTGCTGAGCGGGCATTGGAGTCTGAGGCGGATGAGTTCAACCTAGTAATGTCCACATCGGAAACTCACAATTTGGCAAATCTTCGCATGACAAGGGAAAAGAGTTTCACTGGATTGGCAGAAGTGATTGGGTATGTGAATGGGAAAACCCCAATCAATGTTTCACTGTCTACCAGTTTTGGTTGTCCGATGGAAGGGGCTATTTCCCAAAAAGTGGTTGAAGAATTTGTGCAGCGTTTTGCAGATCTTGGGGTGAGAGGTGTGACGATTTGCGATACCACTGGCATGGCAAATCCGATCCAAGTTGCTAGGATGGTTGATTCCATTCAGAAGAAATTTGAGTACCTGCAGTTAACTCTGCATTTTCACAATACCAGGGGAATGGGGTTGGCAAATCTATTAGCAGCGGTGCAAGGCGGAATAACTCGATTTGACGGATCTCTCGGAGGTTTAGGTGGCTGCCCGTACGCCCCAGGTGCTAGCGGGAATATTTGCAGCGAGGATGCGATACACATGTTGGATTCAATGGGTTATATAACGGGGATTAATATTACCCGCTTGGTGAATTTAGCACGTGAGCTTCCAATAATTGTTGGGCATCCTGTTCCTGGCCAGATTGCAAAAGCAGGATGTGTTAGTGACCTACATCCAACCCCATCCTACGTTTATGATTTGTGCTAATACAATTTGAATGATTTAGGATGATGATGCGCAAGTACATGTCCGTCCCATTTCTCCGAGGTTGCCATGATTGACCATTTAGATCACCTTGTTCTGACAACTTCTCATGAAGCCTTGTGCGTTGATTTTTATACGCGAGTCTTGGGAATGAAGCTTGAAAGATTTGTTAGCGGCAATCCCCCTGTAGAACGCAAAGCATTTATATTTGGAAATCAAAAAATTAACTTGCATATTAGCGGGAGGGAATTTGAACCTAAAGCGAATATTCCAACCCCAGGCTCCTTGGATCTTTGTTTTATTGCCGATCAACCGTTGGCGATGGTGATAATAAAGCTTGCTGAATACCAATGGCCAGTTATTGAAGGGCCTGTGTTGCGAACCGGTGCCGCTTCTAAGATTCGTTCAGTGTATGTTCGGGATCCAGATCAAAATCTTATTGAAATTAGCGAGGTTTGGCAAGAATAAGGTTTTTTCTAAATGCTTATTTGTGGTATTGAATTGCTTAAGTTATTCATGGGTGTAATTACTAGTAAGCAATATATCCCTATTTAAATCAGGTGTATTTTATTAAGTAGTTTGATTCGAGTCAAAAGCATGTGTAGACTTCATCAATCGAATGTTGACCGACTTTGTTAGTGATTTAAGTGGCCGCAATTCTCGTCGACATACATTTAATCCAATTTCAATAAAAGGCATGCGATGAGCAATATACAGAAGATCGGCAATCCAGCAAGACAATCCAACAATCTACTGTTTAAACGCAGATCGATATTGAAAACATTGAGTTTGGCAGCGCTACTTCCTGTTGGATTAGGAGCTTATCCATCCGGTATTGTGATTGCAGCGGATGGCGTGCCGTTACCTGAAAACGTGATGACACCTGATGCTGCTCTGAAAAGACTGCTCGATGGAAACAAACGGTATGTTTCAGGAAAAATCAGCGTGCGTGACTTTAATGTGAACCGGGCTATTTTGGCGAAAGGTCAAAATCCGTATGCTTGCATTTTGTCATGCGCCGATTCTAGGGTGGCTCCCGAATTGTGTTTTGATGAAAGTCGTGGCGATTTATTTGTGACGCGTTTAGCTGGTAATTACGCTTCTTTGGATATTTTGGCTAGTTTGGAATACGGTACAGCCGTTTTGAAAGCGCCATTGATTATGGTTCTTGGCCATACCGATTGTGGAGCCATTAAAGCAGGTATGAAGGCCGATAAAGAGAACGTGGATTTTCCAGGGCATATACAAACCATTACCAGCGAATTAAAGAGTGCCGTTAAAGAGGGTGTGAAATTGCCTGGTAATGCAACTGATAACGTGGCCAAAGAGAATGTAAGGCTGAACGTTGCAAAGCTCAAAGAATCCACCCCAATCTTAAGGCAATTGGTTGCCGATAAAAAGTTGATGGTAGTAGGGGGCTTGTACCACCTTGATACCGGTAAAGTTGAGTTGCTCACATAAAAGTTGTGTGTTGATTTGGTTTGAACTGGCGTGAGTGCATTAAGATGGGTCAATGAAGAAACTATTTTTAAAGTTCGCCGGGTTGGGTGCGGTGAGCTTTTCTTTGGCGCTAATCGGTTTTAAGGTCCAAGCACAAAACCAAACCTTTTCTCCATTAAGCCCTGTCCAGCTTAACGCAATCAACAATCAGCCTATTTCTCCGATAGAAGGGGCATTAGGCCCGGTTTCTCCAAGCGGTCAGGAGTTGGTATTGCCCCAGAAGTCTTCATTTGATTCTCAGTTTTTTAATCAACCGAAGGCGGAGGATGAGGCTCAGGCTTTAGGGGCTGAATCGGCAGAGCCTTTTCAACCGGTATCGGCTACATTTTCCTTTTAATTCAAGTTCCATAATATTTGGAACTTAGGCCCTATCCTACTTTTTATGCATTACCACTGGCTTCTAAGGATTATTTGCCTTGCATTGTTATTTTGAAGGAATTGAGCCAATTCGATTGCCATTATTATCGTAGTAGTCAGTTGCCCCCGATGCATCCTTAATTTGATAACCGGTTCTATTTCCTTGATTATCAAAACTGACATTTTTCGAGTCTTGGTTTGCCAAGAACCCATTTTTGTTGGGAATGGCGTATTTTAGGTTATTAATACTATTATCGATTGTATTGTTGACCCTGTTATCGATCATGCCTGACGATGTATTTGCGACTGTTGGTTGTGAATAGGCGTTTGCAATATGGATCAATATGCAGAGCGTCAGAATTGGTATTCTTTTTTTCATGAAATATTTACAAAATTTAGCGTTAATGATTTCTATGTAAAGGGAATATACCTATTAATAGTAGTGTTTTTATTGGATTATGCGATGCATGCTTCATTATGTGACATGCTTGGCAAAATGATATGGTAAGTACGTTCAAAGATCAAAACGATTAAAAGGGCTTCCTGATGAAATGCATTTGTTCCAACACCCATGTGGTAGTTAAATTGGCTGCAGTGGTTTTCGTGTCGATGGGATTTTTAACCCTTACAGGTTGTCAGTCCTTAGATCGTGGCACGGGACAAAGAGCTTTTGCAGTATTGGATTCGAAATCCGGCTCAAATGCAAAAGGCGAAGTGGCGTTTATATGGCAAGGTCATGATGTGGTCATTAATGGAAAATTTTCTGGATTAAAGCCAAATGCCGAACAAGGCATTCATGTGCATGAGAAGGGTGATTGCTCTGCGCCTGATGCGTTAAGCGCAGGCGGTCACTTTAATCCCGATACCAAGATGCACGGAACTCCCGATAGTGGCATGAACCACGCTGGGGATTTGCCCAATATCAAGTCAGACGCAAACGGGAATGCAGTCTATACCGCAAAGCTTAGCGGCTTCTCGGTTGATGGTGGGCCTTCAGGGGTATTGGGTAGGGCTGTGGTAGTGCATCGCGATCCAGATGATTACAAGACTCAACCTGCAGGAAATTCAGGTCCGCGCATCGCGTGTGGATTGATCAAATCATAAGAATTGCGTTGAATCTAAATGGAGCAGGGAAATGAATAAAAAACTGATAATGTGGTGTTTGGCCGGCGTGTATGGAGCGTTATTGAGTAATTCTGTTTGCGCCCAATCCTACCGAGATAAAGAAATTGACGAAAAGTTTGCGGCTGCCGACGTGAATCACGATGGTAAATTAACGTTAAAAGAAGCGCAGGCTGGCATGCCAAGGGTAGCGGAGCACTTCAACCAAATTGATGCTGACCACAAAGGGTATGTGACGCTAGCGCAAATAAAAACCTTGGCAGACAAGTAATCTAGGGATGATCCATTGAAGTAGTCAAATGGAGTATTACCCCTTTAAAGCCATATCAATAAACGGTAGGCGCTTATTTTTGAATTTAAAGACTAATAAAATTCCTAATACTCTTACCATGCAGGTAAGGATAAAGGTATTATTTGCTTCACTAGGCTAGGATGTTCATGGCTTTCAGATAATGGTGTTGGAGGTTCTAAATGAAATATAAACATATCCTTGCTCTTGCCGGTATATTTGCAGCATTAAGCGCGCTTGTTGCTTGTAGCGGTGGGCCAGCAATGATGAAACAAGTAATGCCTCAATCGGGATTTTTACCAAATTACAGTTTATTGGAGCCCGTAACGGATACGCCTTCAGGCACGCGTGTTTGGCGATATCGTAAGGCTGGAGTTAATCCAGGTGTTTATACCGGAGTCATTATTGATTCTGTGTATCTAAATCAATTTAACTTCACCAAGGAAATCACACCAGAGGTGATTGCGCAAACAAAATACGTATTGCAAGAATCAATTCGCCAGGCGGTAGACAATAAAGGTGGAATTGCCATTGTTAGCCAGCCTGGTCCTGGGGTTGCCAGGATTTCTGTTGGGATTACCGGGGCAGAAGTTTCTGCCGATGGTTTGAAGCCTTGGAATTTTACGCCGATTGGATTGGCGGCGAGTGCTGCCACTTATGCTGCTGGGGTGAATTCCAAAACACCAGCATTAATTGTTGAAAATAAAATTACCGATAGTCGTACGAATGAATTTCTTGGGGGAGGTTTAATTGTGATCGAGGGTGAGACGTTCAGAACTGGAGCTGGTTCTATTGAATCCTTCCAGGATATGGCTAAACGTGCAGTGGTTGCTGCTGTCCGACTTTCTGCCAATCCAATCAATTCTTCTAGATAAAGAATTCGTACATTAGAAATTGAGAATTGGTGTTAAAGGCATTAGTGGGTTATTGGACTTTCACCACCTTAAAGGGCGACCTTAGATGAACTTAAATTTTCAAGCATGGGCTCTGGAGGCGGGCATCATGCCCATATTATTTTTGCTGGGAATTTTTCTTTTTGTGCTTATTGGCCAAGCCATAGGCCGATATAAATTAAAAAAAAGTGGTAATCAGAAAGTTGGCGTTCATGATCAGTTTATTGCGGCAATATATGGGTTAACTGCATTGTTGATTGCCTTTAGTTTTTCAAGTGCCATAGACCATTTCGATGATCGTCGGAAGTTAACCTTAAACGAGGTGAATTCTATCGCCGCTGTTTACGACTCGTCTTTGTCGTTAATGCCACCCGATAGGGAAAAACTGCAAGAGGGGATTAAGAATTACGTAGATAACAGGGTTGCCATTTCTCAAACTCGGAATAACTTAACTGAAATTCAGAAAGAGGTCATAGAGCAGGATAAATTGGGAAAAAGATTGAGCGATCTGGTATTAAAAATTTCCACGTCAAAAGCATCTGCTACCAATGCATTGCTAGGACAAGCGCTTACTAACCAGATGGCCAATCTGACCGATATTTTCAGGCAGCAGAAAATTGCTTTTAGAAACCACCCTCCATTATTAATATTTCGGGCTTTATTGATTATGGTATGCGTTGTTTCGCTGCTTAGCGGTTATTCAATGGCTATTAAAAAAGAAAGTGATTTATTTTTGGCCGCTATTTTTGGTTTTTTAATGGCAGGAGCTATCTTCGTTATTTTGACTTTGGAATTTCCATATTTTGGACCGATTCAACCCGATGATTTTCATGATGAATTTATTTTGCTTCGCCATTTAATGGGATAAGTCCGACTTGTTATTTGGCCACTTTTGAATACCTGTGACAGGATACCAAATGGTCATTTACCATTCCCGAGGCTTGCATAAATGCATAGCAGATTGTTGATCCAACAAACTTAAAACCCGCCTTAATAAGGGCCTTGCTCATGGCATCGGATTCAGGGGTTGTTGATGGAATCTCACTAATGGATTGGCGATGATTTTTAATGGGCTTTCCTTGAACAAACTGCCATAGGAAATTACTAAAGGATTGACCTTCTTTTTCCAGGACAAGGTAAGCATTAGCGTTATTTATTGTTGCGTTAATTTTGAGTCGATTTCGGATAATCCCAGGATTGCTTAATAGCTGAGCTATTTTTTTATCGTTATAGACTGCGATTTTTTCGGGATTAAAATAATCAAAAGCTTGACGATAGTTTTCTCGTTTTTTTAGAACGGTTGACCAAGAAAGACCAGCTTGAGCCCCTTCTAAAATGAGCAGTTCAAATAATGCTGAACCATCATGAAGCGGAATACCCCATTCAGTATCATGGTATTCACGGTAGAGGTCAAAACCTTCACACCAAGGGCAGCGTTTCATCAAAATTCCTTATTTAATGTTAATTCTCAGTTGGATTAAATAAAAGAGGGTGTTGTTGTAATGCGAAGAGAAATAGAGCTTTTTTGGTTTCATTTTGAATTAATGTGTATCAAAATAGCTAACTGCAAAAATTCCATTGCGTCTTCGGCCCATCATTATATGTATGAAGCGTTTCGTCATCGCCAATGCCTATCTGAACAAATCAATAAATTGGTTTAATATTTCGTTGCCTTAAATTGCCTTGAAAGGCAAAATTAAGTATTCCATAAAACCAACCCAATCGAAAGCATTTTAATGACGCTGGATTATGAAACCATTCATAAGACATTTAAGTTTATTAATATGTTTTGTTTCGGTTATCCATTTGTGATGGCATGGTATTGGATTACTGGATCCTTTTTGTATTTCCTCATTCGCGAACGGCATGAGCCGCCTGCGGGGATTCCCCCGGCGCTGCCTGCTTACCCATTTGTCTCCGTATTGCTCCCATGTTTTAACGAGTCGGAACAACTTGAAGAGACAATGTCGGTTTTGATGCAATTGGATTACCCAAATTTCGAAGTAATTGCTATCAATGATGGCTCAAGCGATGATACTGCAACGATCCTAAATTCACTTTTAATGCGTTATCCCAAGTTGCGGGTTGCGCATTTGGTTGAGAATCAAGGAAAATCAACGGCGCTAAATACGGGTCTTTTTTTGTCAAAAGGCGAAATCCTTGTTTGTATTGATGGTGATGCATTATTGGATCCTCATGCTGCGACCTGGTTTGTACGGTATTTTCAAACCAATAAAAACATAGGCGCATTGACCGGAAACCCGCGGATTCGCAATCGCAGCACTTTATTGGGGCGATTGCAAATTGGCGAATTTTCATCCATTGTTGGGATGATCAAGCGCACACAGACCGTATATGGTTCTTTATTTACGGTATCCGGCGTCATTTGTGCATTTCGAAAGGCCGCGGTAATGGAGGCCGGTTTTTGGTCGCCAGGGGCTATGACAGACGATGTCGATCTAACCTTACGCATTCAATCTGCTGGTTGGGATGTGGCATTTGAACCCAAGGCGTTGTGCTGGATCCTGATGCCTGAAAAGTTAAAAGGGTTGTGGCGCCAAAGATTGCGTTGGTCGGAGGGGGGATCGCAAGCGGTACTGAAGGTTACCAAAGAAATTGTTTCTAAGCGCGCATGGGGTTTGGTTCCGATCCTCCTGAATTTTTATGTCAGCACGATTTGGGCATTTTGCATACTTGGATCCATAGCGTTTTGGTGCGCGATGAAGTCGCTTGGATTGGATGTTGATGATAGCCTCAGTCCAATTCCTGATTGGTGGGGAACAATCCTATCCTGTACTTATTTATTTCAATCGATCATCGGCTTGATGTTGGATTCTCGATATGAAAAAGGAATTCTAAAATCATTTGCCTGGATCATTTGGTATCCATTACTGTATTGGTTAATGCAATCGACTACCGCTGCTTTGGGATTTCTGAGGGCCTTAAAACGCCCTGCTCAAGCGAAAGGTACCTGGATCAGTCCTGATCGGGGGATCAAAGATGACTAAGCAAGTGGTTAAGCCAATGAAGTGGCCCCCAATCATTTATAGGACATCCATTTCACCATGGGTGAAATTAAGGGATGCGGTAATGACGTTTTTGGCTTGGACTGTATTAATTTTGTTATTGCAAGGACTTTGGATTTTGATTCGAGATTTCTTTAGCGAGCCTATTTTTCATTTACTCCCGAATCAAGAACCCGATTGGTTGGGTATATGGATGCGCTTGCGCATTTTTGCCATACTCACCGGGATTGTTGTCACGTGGATCCTCGTTTTTAGCCTTTTTAGATACAGCTCAATTAAACGAATCAAGTCCGTTTATCACCACCCTACGTATACGGATTTGAATCGGTTGACGGCTGAATTTGGACTGTCACCGATAGAGATACTGGAGTGGCAGGACTTAAGATGCGTAGACGTCTTCATTGATCCCAATGGCAGAATTGAGGAAGTCAAACCGATTAACGAGACAATTACCAACCAATAAACGACTGAAGCCATTGTCCAAGTTACCCATTCTTCTCGGATCGTTTTTTTTCATATTTACCAATCCTGTGATTGTGAGCCTAGCAATTGCCGAATCCGTTCTGACAAACCCAAGTCAGATTTCGGAGGAGGAGTTTTATCAAAAAGCCTTGTTGCTGAATAAAGAAGGCAAAGGCAAGGAATCGATGCAAATACTACAAGGGCTTATGAAAGACCACCCCAAAATCGAGCGCTACAAATTCGATTATCTGGCGGTTGCAAGTGCTAGTGGATTTGATCAAGAAGTTTCAACTTATGTCGATGGCGAATTTGAAAAAAATGCCCCAAGCTATGTTCAAGACGCCTTGTTTAAATCCGCATTGGCTGTGAATGATGTAAATAGAATGGAATTGGTTGGGAATGCCATTATTTCCAGCAGGGGTTTGCAATTGAATGTTGGTAATAAATTGGTGTTTGCGGCACTTCAGAGGGGTGATTCGGTTAAGGCTTTGGATTTGAGTCGAAAATTGATTGATAAGTTTCCAAATGAGCTTGCATCTTGGGACACGAGAGCTTATGTTTTGCGTGAATTGGGCCGACCAACAGAAGCCCTGTTGGTGTACGAGGGAATGGCCGATCGTTTTCCAGAAGATATAAATGCACGTAAAGCGATTGTCATAATTTTGTTGGGATTGGGAGCGGCCCATCAGGCCGATCGATTAGCTGCTCAATATCATGTCACCATTTCCGATAGCGAAAGAATTCGCATTATGAATGGCGAAGGGGTTTCGGATTTGCGTTGGGCAACCTTTGATCCAGATACTCCTTCCGAGCGCTATCTTCACGCAAACCGTTCTATAGGTGAGCTGGATAAAGCTTTGTCATTTGCGTTATCCAATCGAGGGGCTGATGATGAGTTGAACCGGATCAGGGCGGACTTGATTGTCGCCTACCAAGAGAGAAGGCTATGGAGTCAATCAATTGAACAATACGAGTTCATGTTGAGTAGCGGCGCCACTGTTCCTAGTTATGCCAAGTTATCCGCGGCATTTAGTTATGGGGCGATGCGCAAATATGTCGTGGCGGAAAATATTTTGCATGAACTGGCTATGGAAAATCCGGACTCCTTTGAGATTTCTATGGGTTGGTTTTATTCCTTGGTGGATATGGATCACTTTGGCAAGGCGCAAGGGGTGATTGATGATTTGATTGCTCGGTACAGTAAAGCGGATAGGCAGATGGGGTCAAAGGCTGCTGCCTATACCGATGCGCTGATTGCGCGTGCCATGCTCGAAGCCTATCAGGACAGGTTGGATCTTGCCGCGGCTAGATTGAATGACATTTTGGTCCTTGCTCCGGCATCCGATTCGGCGCTGGCTTCGTTGGCAGCCGTTGAATTATGGCGTGGATTGCCGCGTAGCTCCCAGGAGTATTCCCAGATCGTGTTAGGTGAGTATCCGGGTAATGTGAATTCCAAAATCGCTTATGCCAATGCCCGTATGGATCAAGGGGATATTGCGTCATTTAAATCAACGTTGCATTCCTTGGATAAGGATTACTCCGATATTAAGTCTGTGATTGATGCAAAAAAACGGGAAACCTTGTTTGATAAGCCGTATGTTGTTGGTAATATTGTTCTGGGTAATGGATACGACAATACAGCCAATAATAATGATTGGACTGCTGATATTCGTGGGTATAGCGCTCCTTTTGCAGATGACCAATTAAGGGGGTTCGCGAGGTATCGAGGACTGGGGAGTGCCCCCACAATAAACACCAATCAGAATGGGGTCGGCGCAGGATTGCAGGCCACCGGAATTAATAAGAGCGGTGAAATTGAAGTGGGTGATAAGGCGTATGCACGAGCTGAAGGAAAGTACGAATTTTCCGATTACTTTTCCGCCAAAGCTTCGTTCGAAAAAAATGTTTTTTATTTACCTCCAAAAGCCGTAATTGCCGGAGTTACCGGCAATATGTCTAATGTCGTTTTCAACTGGCATCAGGATGAGGGCCTCAATGCCTTTGCTGGATACAGGTATTTTAATTTAACAGGGAATGAGAAGTCTGAAGCCTATGCTATGGTGACTAAAAGGCTCCTGACTTCGTATGACAAACGACTTAGCGTATCAGGGTGGGTGCAAAATCAAAAAAATACTAATCCGAATGTAGCCTACTTTGCACCAGCAAATCAACTTGAAGGCTCTGCAACATTAACGTATGAATTTTTGCACGGCAGGGATTTAGAGACTAAAAAGTATTCCCTTTGGCATAAAGTTTGGGTAACCTATGGCGTTGTTTCGCAATACAGCTATTCGACTCTCCCCATGTTTGCTTACGGGTATGGCCAGGAAATTTCCCTAGGTGATCCTTATTCGTTCAGATGGGGAGTTGGCAGAACCACGTTTCCTTTTGATGGCGTGCTTTCATCCTATTACACCGGCTATATCGGATTTACGGGGCATTTTTAATTTATGAAAAGATACTTGTTCCTGTTCTTGATTTTGGCGATTATCAGCTTGAAAGCGAATGCCGATAGCACATTACATGTGTTGTGCTATCACGATATTGTGGAAAACATTAATGGAGAATCCTATCCTGATGATCGGACTGTCAGGCAACTGGTCTCGGACTTTGGTTGGTTAAAAGAAAGTGGCTATACAGTCATCTCGGCACAAGATTTACTGGATGCGCACGCGGGGAAAAAAGTTCTACCTGAAAAATCGGCAATGCTTACTTTTGATGACGGCTATAGGAGTTTTTATACGCATGTATTCCCACTTCTAAAGGCATTTAACTATCCTGCAACCTTGGGGGTAGTTGGTTCCTGGTTAGAAACTGCTGATTCCGGAATGGTTTTCTACGGCGGTAAACAAGTGCCACGTTCGCATTTTGTATCCCTTAAGCAGTTAAAGGAAATGCACGATAGTGGATTGGTTGAAATCGCTTCACATAGTTATGACTTGCATCACGGTGTATTGGGGAATCCACAGGGCAATGAAATGCCAGCCGCGACGACAAGATCATATGACCGCATTAATAATGAATACGAAGATGATGTGACATACGAAGCCAGAATATCTAACGATTTGAAGCGCAATAGTAAATTCATTGAACTTGCGGTTGGCCAGAGGCCTCGTGTAATGGTTTGGCCATATGGTCGTTACAACGGGCTGGCACAAGAAATTGCGAAAAAAGCCGGCATGGAAATCAATTTGTCTTTGAGTGACGAGAGCAATAGCCTGGATGCCAAGTCGTTGACCTTATCACGAGATTACATGGTAAGTAAACCCTATCTTTCAAATGTCGCATCCGATTTTCAGGAGCCAAAACCCAGAGTGATACGCGTGATGCATGTGGATTTGGATTACATTTATAGTGCAGATCCGACAGAGCAGGAAAAGAATTTAAGTTTATTGCTTGAGCGCATCAAGGAAGCGGGCGTTAATACAGTGTTTCTACAGGCATTTGCGGATGATGATGCTTCGGGAGTAGCTAAAAGCCTATATTTTCCTAATAGTGAATTGCCTATGAAGGCAGATTTATTTGGTCGGGTTAGTTGGCAAATTTCAACCCGAACTGGCGCTAGAGTTTTTGCATGGCTCCCTTTAACCGCTTTTATTCCCCAAGATGATCGGTATAAGGGATTGAATTTTGTGCAGTCATACAACGGAATTTCCGGAGTGGGATATCAGCGCTTAAGTTCGTTTTCATTCGAGTCAAGAAAATATATTCAGAAAATCTACGAAGACTTGGGGAAATACACCTATTTCTCCGGACTTATCATTCACGATGATGCGACACTTTCGGATTTTGAGGATTCCGGGCCAGATGCCATGCAGTATTATTCCTCGCACTTGGGTTTACCAAAAGATGTTGGGTCAATTCGATCGGATCCTCAGTTGATGCACCGTTGGACAAAATTTAAAACAGAGCATCTTTCTCTTTTTGCGCGGGAGTTAAGGGAGGCGACCCAAAATTACCGCAAACCAATTGATTTGGCGCGTAATTATTATGCCGAGCCGATTCTCAATCCCGTCGCAGAGGAATGGTTTTCACAATCATTAGAAGATGGCTTAAAGCATTTTGATTGGGTTGCTGTCATGGCGATGCCTTATATGGAAAAAGCCAAAAATCCGAAGAAGTGGCTGGAGCTATTGGTTCAAAAAGTTCAATCTATTCCTGGGGCTGATAAAAAAGTAATCTTTGAACTGCAGGCAAAGGATTGGAATAAGGGCACTTATATTTCCAATCATGAAATGAATTCCTGGATGAAAATGCTGCGGGTGAAGGGGGCTTTGAACTTTGGTTACTACCCCGATGACCCGTTCTCCAATCATCCAGATATTCAGGTTATTAAGAAAGAACTCTCTAGAAAGGATTACGTTGAGTGAGTAAAAATACTCTGCCGTTAAATATTTTGCAACCATTCCTCAAGAAGATCTGCATATTCTCAATGTGGATTTAAGTCAATAGAAGATATTTATATATCCCGCATCAATGGCGATTTCTCTCATGATTTTCAGGGTGAGCGCCTCCCCAATTTCCCCCGCTATGATTCCAGCCGCCTCCATTCCAATGTTCGCCCCCACTACTGTAGTGGGCCGTTTGATAAGGTCTCGCTGGGGCGTAGCTATTGTAGGCCCCATAACTACTGTATTGATAAGCGTAGGGTGTAGGCGTGTACAGCCCACCCATCGGATAATCCCCGACAACGGCACACCCAGTGAGGATTGCACCAGCCAAAGCGCCTGCCAATATTGTTGAAAGAGCATTCATATATCCCTCCTAAAACTGCGTCAAATCGAATTTAAATTTAATCCATCACACTTACTTCCTTAACGCGCCCCTATTAGACAAAGATGACGGAGAGTAGACGATGAGTGTGTATTTGTCGCTAATTACAATGAAGGGGGTATGTTTATGTCAAATGAGAAAGTAGATCGCCTTAAAACGATCGTGGAAAGTACCTGGACTCGAACGATTGACGACAGGTTGAGTATCTCCGTCAAAGTGCAACACAGGATTCGGGCGGAAGATAAGCAGTCTATATGAAAAGGGTCAACATATCGACGTGGATCAGCCCGAATTATTTTTAAGCTCAGGGGTAAATTTGAAAGATACTGAAAAGTATTTAAGCTCAGATCAAATAGACGAGGCAAATATAGAGGAATATCTAATTTAAGTTTCGACTGAATTGGGTTTCTATTTTTTATGTAGGTACGGTGATTTTCCGAACCGGTTATCCTCTTGATTCCCTTTAAAAAACATCAATATAAAAATAATAATATGCCCGATGGCTGGAATCAAGTTTAATAATAACCACCACCAGCCAGAATACCCAATGTCATGAAACCTGCGAATGGTTAGTGAGAAAAATGGCACTGCAAAAAATGCTGCGTATAGAAAGTAAGGGGCATAGGGTGCAAAAGGTGATTTGCCTAGATGAAAATCATAGAATGTATAGATCAACGCAGCGGTGGCCAAGATAGTAAACAGAACAAAATGCCAATACTCGGTCCGAGATGCCCTACCACCAACATCACCCCATTGGCCATAGCACCTTTCAAGCGATTCTAAAAACGACATAAGTTATTTAAATTTCTTAATGGTTCGGTTTAAGTCAAATTCTTTAGGTGATAACTTTACCAAATTAAAATTGCTCTAAGTGGCCTATTTTTTTGTGGTATAGCAATTAAGAATTTATTTTAGCGGGCCTGCATTTGAGCATGAGCACCCCTTTAATTGATACAACCGAAACACCCTTTTGATTTTCGCCTGTCCACAAAAACACAATGGAGCCTCGATTGGGCTTGCTTACCGAAAGTCGAGATTCTAAGATTGTTACAGCGCCTTGGATTGTGTCTTTTGGGTATACCGGAGCAAGCCACTTAATTTCGCTTAATCCGGGGGACCCTAAGGCGGCCGTGTTAAGTAAATAATTATCGCAATTTAAACGCATGATGACCGAGCATGTATGCCAACCGCTGGCAATGATTCCGTTGTATGGGGAGAGCAGAGCCTGCTCTTCATTTACATGGAATGATTGTGGATCATATTGTGTTGCAAATTCGAGAATTTCATTTTTAGTGAAGGTGTGGGTGCCAATAATCCAATTTTTACCAACCGGGAAGTCTTCAAAAAAGTAAATGGGGTTTGGTGGATCTGGTTTATGGGATGAGTTCATAGTAAAAACCATGGTGTGTAAGTCGATTGTAAATAAACTTGGTTAACGCTAGTTTAGTGAGAATTGATGGTAATCCACATATAAAGAAGACGAATGATTATTTTGCGCAGGGGAGCTTACCCTGTTTGATGGCTTTGGTAAAAGTTTCAAAATCGATTGCATTTTGTTGGGCATAGGCAAAAGAAAAATCCACTAGAGCGTCATCAATTTGATTGGATTTCCCCAGATACCCAGACAGTATTGATGGGTTTCCGGAACGGGCATGACCTAAGGCTAAGGCCCAGCCAAAAAGGTAGGCAAAAGCAGGCAACTCTTTTTTCCCGCAATCGTCTGAGCCAATGGAAATACCACCTTTCATATCCCGCAGTTGGCGAATGTAATAGTCGATATTTTTTGCTTGTCCGTATCCAAGGAGAATATCGGGAGCGCCTTGAAGCATCCGCTGTCCTGCAACCACCCGACGGCCTTGGTGGTTAAATGCAGGATCACCGAAATAGGGAGCAAGAACGGATTTTTGAGCCTCTTTGTACTGTAGAAAAAGGGGGTCTTGATTATTTAATCCTTGCATATAAAGAACCCAGCAACTAGTCCCAACACTTCCAACGCCGACAATTTTCCTAGCAAAATCCTGTATTACGTAGCGCTTGAGTAGTTGTCGACGATCTGATAGTAGCGAATCAGCATAAGTGAGAATCGCTTCATCTAGTAATGGTTCAATCGGGATTCCAAGGTGGTCGACATTCGAGTGGGTGATGAGGGGGGGTTCATCGATGATGCGCCTTCTGCCGTTTGTATTTTTTGTGAATTTATGTAGAAAGCTTTGATTTGTGCTGTTTTGAGCTAGATCTATTTGTTTCTGCAAAAAATTCTGGGCTGATTTTCCGTAGCGTTGTGCGCTCATACGCAATTGCGCATCGTCCAAGTATTGATTGGCTAGAACGATATACGGCAGTTTTGCATAGTTGGCCATATTTTCGCGGTACGAGAACACAATGGTTCTAACAATGTCCTCGCTGTATGTTTTGTTTGTTCCTAATGATTCGCATGCAATGACTGCGCTAGCAACCAGTCGTTTTAAATCCCACTCCCAACTGCCCGGCAAGGTTTCGTCAAAATCATTTATGCCAAAAGCCAAATGGTGTTCGGTAGTGGCAAAAAAACCAAAATTGGCCACATGCATATCGCCACACAACTGGACATGCAGGTTGGTATATGGCGTCTTCGCTAGGTCTGCCGCCATGATGGCAGCGCCTCCTCGAAAAAAAGCAAATGGCGAGGCGCTCATGCGTTGATGACGCAATGGGATGAGTGTTGGTATACGAGTTTTTGCCTGTTCGGCAAGGATCCGAATCGGATCTTGACGAGGTCGAGTAACTTTCCAAAAAGATTGATCCGTCAGACTAACTGATTGACGCAGCAATTTCCCCCTTTCCTTATTCTCCTTTTCAGTCATATTGATGTTCAGGTAGGAGCGTTGATGCGGTGTTGGGGTGTGCTCGATTGGAATGGTAATTTTTTTTATAGGAGTCATAATGTGGCGTTTTTCAGATCGAAATATAGGCATCCGATTTGACTATTGGAGAATCAGGAGGAGTTGTTTTTTCGGATGCCACTACGTTAGCGCAGGATCCGAGAAAAATCAGTTTAAGAACGGTCCTTAATAACCGTTAGGGAGATCTTCTAAAGGAAATCTAGTTTAAATTCCGGAATATAAGGCCTCGCAAAATTTGGCGAATTCCTCTTTAAGTTCTTCTTCGCCATAATGGCGGTAGCCACGAAATCCCTCCAGTGCGATCTTGTTCTTGATCGCCTCCTTAGACATGTTGCTTGTTAGGGCTTGTGAAAGAACGTCGATCATTTGCTCGCGATTAACCTCGCTGACAAGTTCAATGAGGCTGACATAGGCTCTTAATTGGCCATTTGGAAGGGATACTTCCCCTTCGGCTAATCTTGCAGCATGATTCCAGTCAAGAGCTATGCAATCCCAAGTGTATTGCTGATCTTGTGCTGATAAAGTCACCTTGAAGTTTTTTAGTAGGGGCCTTGTCTTTTTTGCATACAAGGGTTTAACCTTCTCGGATTTTTTGGCAGGCTGCTTGTCTGGACCAAAAGCGGCTTTTAAAGGGATGGGTTTGGCAGGCTCGACAACCGAGGTTTTAGTTGACTCCTGTTCCGATTCTCCATCCTGTTCTTGTTCCGACTCAACTTCCTGTTCCGGTTCGGGTTCTGGAATGGCAATCTGCTTAGGCTTGGGTTGGCGTTTAAACAAACCTGGTGGCAAGTCATTGCGTTCTTCAAAAGGAGGGTCTTCTTGGCTCATATTGATAGGTCAATAGGTTAAAAATGAATTGGTTTTAGGCGTTTTGTTGCTTTGAAAATGACTTAAGCCGTTTGGATGCATTTTAATGCAACCTTGAAAAAGTGGTATTTAAACAGCCCAATGTAATCAAATTCTAAATAGAGGATATAAGCAAAACGGCCCAAATGTCAAAATTATCCTTTTGACCGATATCTTTGGAAATTAAGGGATATTGTTGGGTTAAAGTTCAGCGAGCTTTAAAATCAGGTTTAGGCATAGCGACTTAGCTTTAAGAAAGGTAAGTGCATTGGGCTTTATTGAAAACAAATATTGATGAATACTATTCAAACATACGATTCCAAAACGATTTTTTATCATTGGACTAGCGCCGTCCTGATCCTGGGACTTTGGATTCTTGGTCAATCGATCGATATTTTCCCCAAGGGGCCGATTCGCATCAACGCAAGAAGCGTTCATATAATATGCGGCCTAATCTTGGCCATATTGTTGGTTGTTCGGTTAGGTTGGCGTATGCAAGGCGGAATCAAGCTTCCTCCATCCGTACCCGGATTAGTGGGAAAATCGGGAGTTGGAGTGCATTATGTTCTATACCTTCTTGTAATTTTTACAATCCTTTTGGGTATTCTTGCCGTATGGGTTCGAGGGGATATTCTTTTTAATGTTTTTCAAGTTTCAGCATTGGATCCAACCAATAAACCGTTGCGTAAAACAGTCGTCGAATTCCATGAATTGTGTGCAAGCTCCCTTCTTTTTTTGTCGCTAGGCCACGGACTTATTGCTGTCTGGCATCACAAAATTATCAAGGACGAAGTTTTAATTCGGATGTGGCCAGGGATACGAAAATAAAGAATTTCAGTTGAATGTTTTTGTGGATACGGCCAGTTTGAATAGGCTATCTTGCAAGCGTACCCAGTTCCTGATATCCACCAGTATATGTTGGATGAATACCGTCTGCCTCCATGCTTTTTGGTGGATTAAGCACAAGATCACCATGGCTTTGAGCAATTTTTTCGACAATGGCCCTTTGCTGAGGGCGCAATGTAGCGCTTGGCAAAATCCAAAAAATGCGACCATTGAGCTTGCTTCGAACTCGTTCAAGATCCGGCTCTAAGGTTTCAAAGTTCCAATCATTTGTGCCGAGGGAAATAATAGTAGTCTTCGCAGGTTGAATTAGACTGCTTTTGGTTAGCAGCCAATTATTCGTGGTGATTTTTGGCACCGAAATTGAAGTGCAATCTGGCCTTACTTGACCAAAACCGAAGGCTATAGAATCACCTAGAACTAAACAATCAAGCATGCCTAATTTCCCTTTGGAATTTTATTAATTCTCCATTATATTTTATATATAAAAAATATGAATGAATCATTTTTAGGGGCAAGTAGCCAATTCAAAGCTAGATATATGGGATTTACTGCGGCTTGGAAACTGTTCGAGTTGGATATGTAGCGTTTAGTTGCAACAAATCTTTTTTATTTCTGACGGTATCCAATTGCAATATTTGGAACTTCCCAATTTTAGGAAGAATTGACGGGTGCTTGGGGGTGTTTAAACCCTCAATTCAGGCTCTTCCAAATTGAGGGTTTAATGCAATGCAAGCCTTAGCCTATTAAATGCTGATGTTCTTCGATTTTTAAGTGGTTTATTTCTTTGGCGCAGCGGTCACTTCAATCGCAATTGCTTCTGTGAAGGTAGCATCTACTTGGTTGCCAACCTTGATATCCTTAAGCATAGCTGGATCCTTCACTTTTAACTCAACCGTACGATTAGGTCCTTTTAGAGTTACTACTTGAGTTTTTTGGTCGACTGCAATAACGTTGGCAGTGACATTAACGGTACGCTCAACTGCACCAGCTGGCTTATCTCCAGGTTTGGCGCGGACCGATTGTTCGGTTGTAATGGGTTGTCCAAGCTTGCCCCCATTGACGGATTTATGCAATTCTAGAGCTAATGCCTGAACATAAGTGAGGGTTACTAGATCGCCCACCTTAATTTGGTCGAAATTTCTTGCTTCTGGTCCTAGGTTTAGAGCGACTTCCTTGCCTTGTTGGCCAACTACGACCACCGTGCGATTTTGCTTGTCAATCGACTTCACTTTGCCTTGCAGTTGAACGGCTTCTGCTACGGCTGCTTCGCCAGGACCTTTTGCAGCCATGACAGCACCTTGTGGTGCGTTTTGGGCAATAGCTACAAATGAGGTTGATAGGATAGCAGCAGCGATGGGAATAATAATTTTGTTCATAAATTTCTCATTTTCAGGTTGTACAAAGCGGTTTAAAGAGCCCGCAAATTCTCTTTACTGCAAATATCTTGAGCAGAATAAATTTAAATGGATTATGGCAATTTCCTTACCATTCTCAGTTTCATACTTTATTCGAAAGATCGCAACTTACATATAAAAAAGTGGGATAGTTACAACTTCCTAAAGCAATTTATTTGGCTTTTTAATGGAGTTTAAGTAAGAAGACCATTTGAGAATTCCCATTAAATCAGATGGGTATTTATATTTTAGTGGGGACGCATGTATGGCCAGTATTTATCCTTTGATTTTGGAAATAAATAGACTCAAAACCGATGGATTTACAATTATTGGTTGTAAAGTGTAACTATATTGATGCCTAAGTAAGGCTGTAAACAAAAGGAAAGTGATCTTATGTTAAAGAATTTAATGGTCCACTTGGATCAAGGCGCTCGCACTAAAATTCGATTGGATATTGCAATAGATATTGCAAAGCAACATGGAGCTAGGCTAGTTGGGGTTTTTGGCCAACGGGCTCTAGCTAAGAAAGTTGGAGCTATCAGTAGCTGGCCTCCTGAAGAGTACGTTGAAGCCGCAAATGAAAGTAGGCTCAATTTTGAGATGGCGACCGCCGGTTTAAATGCAGAATGGATTGACATCAACAGGGGAAGCGATTCCGCATTGTTGGCCTTTATTCCAGAAAAGGCTCGGTATTTTGATTTGATCATCATGGGTCAGCATGACGATTCTGTGAAGGCTTTCACCCCACCTGAATTGCCTGAAGAGGTTGTTATTCATTCTGGACGCCCAGTATTGATTATTCCCTATGCAGGAAATTTTCATGCGAAATTCAAACATCCTTTGATTGCCTGGAACAATTCACGCGAATCTGCTCATGCCTTAAACGATGCTTTACCGTTGATTCAAAATTGTGATGAAGCCGTAGTGCTGTCTTTTGATACCCAGATCGATCAAGCAGAAAAAACTTGCCATGAAGTTGCTCGCCATTTAAATTGCCATAGTATTAAGTCCAGGACAGAAGCCATGGTAATTGATGACATTGGCATTATGGATATGCTGCTGAATAACGCAAGCGATCAGGGCGCTGATATTCTGGTGATGGGTGCTCACAGCCAGCATAACCTCCCATTTGTCAGTCGAGGGGCTGGAACGCGCTATATCTTGCGAGTTATGGTGCTGCCCATCTTGATGTCTAGCTAACCGCCGTACGAATTTTTTTCCATTACGCGTCGACCCGGTCAACTAATAATGGGGATTAGCTCGATTTTTAGGCATTTAAGGTCTGCTGAATGACCATTTTTTATAGTCTATGCTTAACATTGATGCATATCAAAAAAACCCCAATTTTTAGGGGTTTTTTAATTGATATTTAATTTAATTAAGAGCAAATTAATAACTGGGGTATTGGCTTTTACTTAAACTGTAAAAAAAATAGTTAGGGAGGCGGATATGGCAAAAATTCATAATTCGGCTCAAGTGATCAGACAGACTGTATTACCCACTTTTTATCTAAATCACAAAAAACGAAAGCCAGTTTCTCTGGATTTCCCTGGTTCGGTGAACTGCATTTAAATCAGTGCTCACCGGTTCGAGTATGTGTGTCTCTAATTGTTCTAAATGGCCTCGGTAGCAATTTTTATGGGGGCAAGGAGAAAAACATGTTAATGAAAGATAAATGCGATTGCCCATTGGGTGATTCATGGCATCATCAATTTTGTTCGTTGCATTCAAAACATGAAAGAAATGGCACTTTTGATCTTTGTTTAAATCATGTGGCGTGCAAGAACTTTAAAGAAGCGCTTGAATTAAATCAAAAGGAAGAATTTTCTTTGGTTAATTTTATAAAAAGGCCGTCTCGGTATGTAATTAATCGGTATGGTCAGTAGTTGTTTCGGTTTTCAAATAGAGGTATTGAGTATTTTGGGTTAGATATAACGAGCCAGCTAAAAACGGGATTTTTTGATTTTTCTGCTTGAAGACTCAAGTTGCCCAATACTCAATATCTTTAATATCAAAATATCGATTCCATTGGAGGCGAGGTGGATCCCAGACCATTTTATAAACAGCGTATTGCGCAGATTGGTTTAATAAGGCATTCATGAAACATGGTCATTTAAATACTGCTTTAACCGCATTTCATTTGGCACATGCTGGAAAGATTGTGAGCGCGCGCGAAGCGGTTAGCTTGATCCGTGATGGGGATGTAGTAGCCACAGGGGGGTTTATTGGAATTGGGTTTGCAGAGGAGATCGCGCTTGCAATAGAAGATTTATTTTTGGCGAGTGAGTCAGAGTATCCAAAATCTATGGGTCACCCAGCAAACTTAACCTTAATGTACGCCGCTGGTCAAGGTGATGGAAAAACGCGTGGTTTAAATCATTTAGCCCATGATGGATTGGTAAGGCGGGTTGTTGGTGGACACTGGGGTTTGGTTCCTAAACTCCAGAAGATGGCAATTAATAATCAAATTGAGGCATACAACTTGCCTCAAGGAGTAATCAGCCACCTTTTTAGGGATATTGCTGCTGGGAAGCCAGGTCAGATTACGAAAGTTGGCTTGGAAACGTTCGTTGATCCACGGTTTGGAGGGGGCAAACTAAACCAGCGTACGACCGAAAATCTGGTGGAGTTGATAACCATTCAAGAAGAGGAATATTTATTCTATAAAGCTTTTCCGGTTGATATTGGAATCATTCGGGGAACAACCGCTGATGCCGATGGCAACATTACGATGGAGCGCGAAGCGCTCACCTTAGAGGTTCTTTCGATTGCGATGGCCGTTAGAAATTCAGGTGGAATTGTGATTGCTCAAGTGGAACGTATTGCAGAGCGTAATACGCTTAATCCAAGGCAGGTAAAAATCCCTGGAATTTTAGTGGACTGCATTGTCGTATCCAAACCTGAAAATCATTGGCAAACATTTTCAACACAATATAACCCAGCTTTTTCAGCAGAAGTGCGCGTACCAATGGGTATCATTCCGCCGCTGGAAATGGGCGCTCGAAAAATCATCGCTCGCAGAGCCTCATTGGAGTTGATGGCTAATAGCGTTGTCAATCTGGGGATTGGAATGCCAGAGGGGGTATCTGAAGTGGCCAATGAGGAGAAGGTGATTGATTTAATCACGTTAACTGCCGAACCTGGGGTCATTGGCGGCATGCCTTCAGGAGGTCTTAATTTCGGGGCAGCTGTGAATGCCCAGGCGGTAATTGATCAGCCGTACCAGTTCGATTTTTATGATGGAGGGGGTCTGGATATTGCCTTTTTGGGTATGGCTCAGGTGGATAAGGAAGGCAATTTGAATGTTAGCAAATTCGGATCAAGATTGGCTGGTGCCGGCGGATTTATTAACATCAGTCAAAATGCAAAACGGGTGGTATTCCTTGGCACTTTTACGGCGGGAAATTTAATTATTGATGTAGGGGATGGACGAATAAAAATCGTAGAAGAGGGGGTTTCACAAAAATTCGTTGATGAAGTGGAGCATCGGACTTTTAGTGGTGCTTACGCAACTAAGCGAGAGCAAAGCGTGTTGTATATAACGGAGCGTTGCGTTTTTAAATTGTGCGATCGAGGTTTGTTACTGGTTGAAGTGGCTCCGGGTGTTGATATTGAGAGGGACATTCTGTCTCATATGGGTTTTAAGCCTCTAATAGAGCAGCCAGTGCGTTTAATGGATAGCCGTATTTTTCAATCTCAACCTATGGGGTTAAGGGAAGATTTATTGAGTATGCCGTTGCAACGTCGATTTAGTTACGATCCTTTACAAAATATCTTGTTTATTAATCTTGAAGGTTTGGCGGTGAATTCTCAAGAACAGATTGACGATATTTCTCATGAGGTTGAAAGGTTAATGGCGCCGCTTTCAAAGAAAGTGTTTGCCATTATCAATTATCAAAATTTTTCAATTTCTCCTGAAATGACCGAATCCTATGCGGCGATGGTGAAAGGATTGGTGGAACGTTTTTACACGGATGTTTCGCGGTATTCAACAAATAGCTTTTTAAAAGCTAAGCTTGGAGAGGCCTTGAAGCGCCGTGGAGTTTCTCCCCATATCTATGAAACGGCGGAGGAGGCGTATGCAGCTAGATTTGAAACATTGCAACAGCACTCCTCTTCATAGTTTAGCTATAGTGGTTTTATGTTTTTGTAATGTGCGTTAACGCAAGAAAGTATTGATGAAGTCGAAGATCGTTGGTTATTTCTGGATGAAAAGTGGTTGCCAAAAAATGGCCTTGTTGCGCAGCCACTATTTCTCCCTTGGCAGAGCGTGCCAACACATTAACTTTGCTCCCAACAGAGTGAATTCTTGGTGCGCGAATAAAGACTGCACGGTATAGAGGATTTTCGCCACCCATTTTTTCTAAGCATTGAATGTCCAGCAGTTCTTCAAATGAATCGATTTGACGACCGTAAGCGTTGCGCTCTACTTGTATGTCCATTAACTGCAGAAGCGGCTGGGGGTTGCCGGCGGTTTTCGACATCAAAATTGCGCCTGCACACGTTCCCCAGATAGCGTGAAGCTGACCAAATTCACGAAGTGCATCAATTAAGCCGAATTCTGTTGCTAGTTTTCCGATTACGGTGGATTCTCCCCCTGGAATAATCAATCCATTCAGGCCTAAGAGTTGTTTTGGGAGACGGACTTGAGTAGCTTTAACCTCAAGCGCTTGCAAGGCTGAGATGTGGTCATCAAAGTTTCCTTGCAATGCCAGCACGCCAATTTCCATAGCTAATCTACGAAGTCTATTTTGAAATTATTTAGTCAGACAAAAAAACGAGAGGTATTGCGCATGAATCACCAACCGCGCCCAGCAATTTTGTCAGTCTCGGGTATCTTAGCGATGTTAAGACCAACCATTGGCTCCCCTAGAGCCATGCTCACTTTTGCGAGAATGTCGGCATCTTGGTAATGTGTAACGGCTTTTACAATGGCCGAAGCGCGCTTGGCTGGATCGCCACTCTTAAAAATACCTGATCCTACGAACACGCCATCCATACCTAGTTGCATCATGAGCGCGGCATCTGCTGGAGTGGCAATCCCGCCGGCTGCAAAGTTGACAACTGGCATGCGCCCCAATTTTTGAGTTTCCTTTAGTAATTCATATGGAGCGCCTATTTCCTTCGCGTACGTCATCAATTCCTCAAAGGGGATTGTTTGTAGATGGCGAATTGCACCAAGGACAGTTCGGGCATGACGAACTGCTTCAGAGACATCGCCGGTACCAGCTTCTCCTTTTGTTCGGATCATCGAAGCCCCTTCGCCGATCCGTCGTAAAGCTTCTCCAAGGTTTCTACACCCACATACAAAAGGTACGGCAAATACTTCTTTATTGATGTGGAAGGAGTCATCCGAAGGCGTTAGAACCTCTGATTCATCAATGTAATCTACTCCAATAGATTGTAGAATTTGTGCTTCAACAAAATGGCCTATTCGGCATTTAGCCATTACCGGAATAGATACTGCATCCATAATTCTGAGTATGAGATCAGGGTCAGACATGCGTGCAACCCCCCCTTGCGCGCGAATATCTGCTGGTACCCTCTCTAGAGCCATAACGGCACATGCTCCAGCCTCTTCAGCAATTTTTGCTTGATCGGGAGAGACAACGTCCATGATGACACCCCCTTTAAACATTTTGGCAAGTCCACTTTTAGCGAGTATCTTTTCCATCGTATTTTTATGCATCCATGTAGTTTTCTAGTCCTAGATTGTAGTGACCGATTTGATCTGGAAACGAATTGAAGGCCCTCCAAATTTATCGAATTGGGTAATGCGTTTGATTTAGGTCAATTAAATACCATATATTAGGTTAGTAGGGATATTCAATAGCTGCCCGTCATCATTTAGAGTGACTGGTTAGTTTTTTAAAAAACGAAAATTTTGTTTGTGAATTTTTTTGTAATACTTCCGTAAAGGTTCGCTAATTGGACGTCAAGATTTATCCACGGGCTGTTTCCGGAGTATTCGCTAAAAAACGAATGATGCTTGTGCTCGCTACGCAAGCGATTTTTTATGGATTGCCTTGGATAAATTGGAATTATAGGCAGGCAGTCCTATGCGATTTTGCGACCTATAAATTTTATTTATTTGGAATTGTCTTATGGCCACAAGATCTTATATATTTCGCGATTTTTATTCTTATGTTGGTAATGTTTTTATTGCTTACTTCAGCCAATTTCGGGCGGATTTTTTGTGGATTTGCTTGTCCAGAAGTTGTTTATTCCGAAATATTTTTTTTGATTGAAAGAGTGATCGAAGGGGATTGGTTGGCTAGAAAGCGATTGGATTGCCTGCCATGGGTAGGGAGTTTTACTAAATGGCGAATTAAGGGTTTAAAGTATTTCGCCTGGATTATGATTGCGCTTTGGACGGGCTTTACATTTACGGGTTATTTATCCCCAATACGTCAATTGGTTATTTCAACGCTTGAATTTCAAATGAACGAGTGGGAATTACTCTGTTTTGGTTTATATACTTTAATGACGTTTTGCAATGCCGGGTTTTTAAGAGAAAAGATATGCAAGTACATCTGCCCTTATTCGCGTTTTCAAAGCGTAACAATGGGTCGTGAAACGAAGATCGTTTTTTATGACGGTATGCGAGGGGAGCCGCGCGGAGGGCGGTCTAAAAAAGCAGATCGTTTGAGCATGGCTTTAGGGGACTGCGTGGACTGTGGAGTGTGTTTGCAGGTCTGTCAAATGGGGATCGATATCCGCAATGGATTCCAATATATGTGCATTGATTGCGGGGCATGTATCGATGCATGCAACCAGGTTATGAAAAAGATGGGTTATTCGTCTGGGTTGATTAGGTATGCCCGAGAGAACAAATAGGGATGATTGTCAATAAATACGGGAAATTAATCCTTTATTTATTGATTTAGAACAACCGCTAGTCTTGCTTTTCAATCTAGAGTCTACGGTATTCTGAATTTTAGGGCTTGCTAATAAAGCGGCAATATAGTTAGTGAGCTTAAATACAAGAAGCCTATGAACATTTCCAGTAAAACTTCGAAAGACAACGCAATGCCTTCCAAGGTAGACAATCCTTTTGATTTGGTATGTCCAGCGGGCAGCCTTCCTGCGTTAAAAACAGCCATTGATAATGGGGCAGACTGTGTTTATCTTGGATTTCGAGACGCGACAAATGCGCGTAACTTTGCCGGATTAAATTTTGATGATGCTGCAATCGAGTCCGGTGTTCAGTATGCTCATAGTCGAAATCGGAAAGTTTTTGTGGCTATCAATACTTATCCTACGGTGGCGAATTCTGAGGCGTGGAGATTGGCAATTGATAAAGCATCGCATTTGGGAGTTGATGCAGTCATTCTCGCCGATCCAGGGTTGATGCAATATGCAGCAATTAAGCATCCAAACTTGCGGCTGCATTTATCCGTTCAGGGTTCGGCAACAAATTACGAGTCAATCAATTTTTATCATCAGCATTTTGGAATTTCTCGGGTCGTTTTGCCTCGAGTCCTGTCGTTAGAGCAGGTTCGTCAACTAGCAAATAAAACCCCTGTTCAAATTGAAGTATTTGGATTTGGAAGTTTATGCGTGATGGTGGAAGGACGTTGTTCCTTATCATCTTATGTTACTGGGGAAGCCCCAAATACAAATGGAGTTTGTTCGCCGCCAAAGGCAGTCCGATGGGAGGAAACCCCATTAGGCCGGGAATCAAGATTAAATGGGATTTTAATTGATCGCTATGCAAAAAATGAAAGTGCTGGCTATCCAACTTTATGCAAAGGGCGTTTCGATGTGGGTATCGAGAAAAGTTATTACGCCATTGAAGAACCTACGAGTTTAAATACCATTGCGTTGCTTCCTGAATTAATGCAGATAGGAGTTAGCGCAATTAAGATTGAAGGTCGACAGAGAAGTCCATCCTATGTAGCTCAAGTGACGAAAGTATGGCGAGAGGCTATTGATAACTGCCGACGCCATCCGGGCGATTTTTCCCCAAAGGCGAGTTGGATGTCAGATTTAGATAAGGTAGCCGAGGGTCAACAACATACTTTGGGTGCCTATCATCGTCCATGGAAATGAATGCCGATTGCTACTCTGAAAGGAGTGATTTGTGAAGCTTGCATTAGGTCCATTGCTTTATTACTGGTCACGAGAAAAGACTTTTGATTTTTATAAACTGGTCGAGTCGATGCCGGTGGATATTGTGTATTTGGGTGAAACAGTGTGTTCTCGTCGCCACGAATTGCGATTGGCTGATTGGTTGCATATCGCCAATGCGTTATCGGATGCCGGTAAAACACCAGTGCTTTCAACCCAAGTGCTGATTGAGTCCGGTTCGGATGTGACTACGATGCGCAAGATTGTTGAAAACAGCAAATATCTGGTTGAGGCAAATGATTTTGGAGCTGTGCATCGCCTTGAGAATGCGTTGCCGTTTATTGGTGGTCCTCATCTGAATATATACAATATTCCTACCTTGGAATTGATGGCCTCTCTAGGCATGAAACGTTGGACGATTCCACTTGAGATGGGGATGGCCGAATTGGTAGAAATTCAAAATGGTCGACCAAAAAATATTGAGACGGAAGTTTTTGTCTATGGCCGCATGCCCTTGGCATTTTCAGCGCGCTGTTTTACCGCCCGTTATCGAAATTTACCAAAAGACGATTGTCAATTTAGTTGTATTGATTATCCCGATGGTTTATTGATGCATACCCGTGAGGATCAAGGGTTTTTGGTTTTAAACGGAACGCAGACGCAGTCGGCTAAAGTCTGCAATCTCATTCGCGAGTTGAAATTAATGAAAAATATCGGCGTGGATGTTGTTCGCCTGAGTCCGCAATCAATTCATACTGGGGATATTGTTCAATTATTTCGACAAACACTGAATGAGCAGATATCCGCTGATAGCGCGATGGATGCAATAGCGGAATTGATGCCTGATCAGCCCTGCAATGGATATTGGTATGGAAAGCCGGGTTTAGAACATATTGTGGTGACTGAATTCTCTTAATAGGATTGGATAGATTATGAATTTACTTCCCCAGCGAGTTCCACCAGGCATCGCATTTTTGCTATCGAAAGTTCCCGCCTATCCAGGATCATTGGTGTTTGTGGCCGGATTAAATTTGGTATTGCTGAAATTATTTCCTAAAGACGTAATGCGATCCCTAGAGGGAAAACGATTACGCATTTCGGTGCGCGACGCTTCCTTAAATTTTGACTTTCAGGTGACAAATGGGTATTTTTCAGTCTCGAACATGAAGGGGTCGCCGGATTTGTGCATCACTGCAAATGCCCATGATTTTTCGTTGCTGGCCCTTAAAAAAGTCGATCCCGATACCTTATTTTTTAATAGGCGTTTATCGATGGAAGGGGATACGGAGCTTGGAATTTTAGTAAAAAATACACTAGATACGATTGAATTCCCGGAGTTTAAATTGGCCGCGCTACGACCTAGTGCTGTTTTAAAACGTATTAAGTCGGTATCGGGGGCAATTTAAATTCCCACTTTTCCTACAATGATTTTTTATTTTGGCATTCAGTATTATGTTGGCCATATAAATCGAACCGTTTTATTTCTAAATTTAATTGGACAATGAATTAAATATGGGCTATCGCAATTTGAGGGAGTTTTTGCTCAAACTTGAAGAGCTTGGTGAACTCAAGCGCGTGAGCCAGCCTGTCTCCCCGTATTTGGAAATGACAGCGTTGTGCGATCGCGCTCTTCGGGCAGATGGTCCAGCCTTATTGTTTGAGAATCCGTCCGGGCATTCTATTCCAGTGCTTGGAAATCTGTTTGGCTCAACACGCAGAGTTGCTTTGGGAATGGGCGTTAATGATCTCATTGAGTTGCGTGAGTTCGGTCATGTTTTGGCAAATCTGAAGGGATCAAAACCGCCACAAGGATTACGAGAAATGCTCTCTTTAGGGCCCATGATGAAGAAGTTGTGGGACATGTCACCTAAGGAACTTAATTCTTCACCGTGTCAAGACATCGTAATTGAGGGAGCCGATGTCGATTTGGGTGCATTGCCAATTCAACATTGCTGGCCCGAAGATATTGCGCCATTAATTACCTGGGGCCTGACAATTACCAAGGGTCCGCATAAGGATCGGCAGAATCTGGGCATTTATCGACAGCAGGTTCTAAATCGTAACAAAGTGATTATGCGTTGGATGCCACACCGTGGTGGTTCTTTGGATTTCTTAGAGCATGGGAAGGTTACAGGAGGCAAGCCCTATCCGGTAGCAGTCGCCATCGGGGCTGATCCGGCAACGATTTTGGGTGCAGTTTCCCCTGTACCGGACACCTTATCGGAATACCAGTTTGCAGGATTGTTGCGGGGCAGTCGAACTGAAGTGGTGAAATCCTTAGGAAGTAATCTCTATGTTCCGGCATCTGCCGAAATTATCCTTGAGGGCCATATTTATCCCGATCAATCCCACTCTACGGGATATGAGCATGCATTGGAGGGGCCTTTTGGTGATCACACGGGCTACTACAACGAACAAGAATGGTTTCCTGTTTTCACGATCGACCGAATTACTATGCAACGTGAACCGATTTACCATTCAACCTATACAGGCAAACCCCCTGATGAGCCATCGACCCTCGGCGTGGCTTTAAATGAATTATTTGTTCCCTTGCTGCAGCAACAATATCCTGAAATTATTGATTTTTATTTGCCGCCAGAAGCCTGTAGCTATCGAATGGCTGTAGTGAAAATAAAGAAATCCTATCCAGGGCATGCTAAGCGGGTCATGTTTGGGATATGGAGTTATTTACGCCAATTCATGTATACAAAATTTATTGTCGTTGTTGATGATGATATCGATGTAAGGAATTGGTCAGAGGTAATCTGGGCAATTTCTACCAGAGTTGATCCGATGCGTGATACCCTGATGGTGGATAAAACGCCAATAGATTACTTGGATTTTTCTTCACCGGAAAGTGGCCTTGGAAGCAAAATGGGTATGGATGCTACCAATAAATGGCCGAGCGAGACATCGCGTGAGTGGGGTCGACCTATCGTGATGTCTTCTGAAGCAAAAAGTAAGGCAGAGAGTATTTGGTTTGACCTGAAACGACCGTAATGCGTTACCGGTTATTAATAGCGATACCGGTCGCCGCCGTCAATCGATATGACTTCTCCACTGATGTATTTTCCGTTATCCGAGGCTAAAAGACAGCCAAGACCGTAACCTCCGACGGTTCTATGATGAGCCCGTACGGCAGTTTTCCAACAAGCGTTTCATAAGTCCGTCGATCGACTTCGGTTTTGGGATGAAGGATGCCTTCTGTTCTGCTAGTGTGAATTATTCCAGGGCTAATTCCATTGATGCGGATATTGTGGCCTACATTTTCTGAACCGATTCCCTTTGTAAATGCTACAAGTTCAGTATTTGCTGTACTTGTAGCAATGCATTTGCTTACATGCCGGCAGTTAGGGCTTGTATCTAGGGAGGGAAAACGCGATATCCTATATCCCTATAGACGATTTCGCCTTAATGTGGAGGTGTAAATGAGCACCGTATCCTTCCTAAATACTCAAAAATGGAGTGATAAACGCTGGTTGTGGTTATTGAGCCCGGCTATTCCTGCAGCATTTACTGCTTCGTTGCTGGCATTTTCTTGGAGCGGTCAATGGTTATGGCTTCTATTTGCTCCTGCTTTTATTCATTTTATTATTCCAGCGCTTGATTTAACCTTTGGTGAAGATTTCAGCAATCCTCCGGAGTCTGCAGTAGCGCAACTTGATCAGGACTTCTTTTATCGTGCATTGGTTTGGGCTTATGTACCTTTCCAAATTGCAGGTACAGTGTATGGCGCTTGGTTAGCAACAACGCAGCCCTTGAAATGGTACGCATACATTGGATTAGTGTTGTCAGTAGGATCCATTAATGGTATCGGGATTGCAACGGCACATGAACTTGGGCACAAACGAGAAATTCTTGACCGATGGTTAGCAAAGATCGCATTGGCGCCGACGATGTACGGGCACTTTTTTGTTGAACATAATCGTGGTCATCATAAGCGGGTTGCGACTCCTGAAGACCCGGCAAGCGCACGTATGGGTGAGGGTTTCTGGGAATTTCTGCCTCGTACCATTTTCGGTAGCCTACTTTCTGCTTGGGGGCTTGAATGTGAGCGCCTACAAAGACAGGGAAAAAGCGTTTGGAGTTTACAAAATGCAAATTTTCAAGCTTGGACTTTGAGCTTTTTCTTGTATGGATCTTTAATGATATGGCTAGGATGGCCAGCACTTATCTTCCTTGCGTTACAAGGTCTTTATGGCGCCTCCTTGCTAGAAGTTGTCAATTATGTCGAGCATTATGGGCTACTGCGGCAGAAGGATGAGGGCGGACATTATGTACGCTGCGCACCAGAGCACTCGTGGAATAGCAATCATATCGTTGGAAACATTGTTCTTTACCATTTACAAAGGCATTCAGATCATCATGCGCACCCTACGCGGCGATATCAAGCGCTGCGTCACTTTGATGAGGCGCCACA
>CAIKFU010000091.1 GCA_903826775.1 uncultured beta proteobacterium
CTACTGAAATATTTCTGTCTTATGATAAAAACATTTGGTTCTTTTCGATACGGAAATTTATGACCTCAAATGACATCGTAGTTTGGGTTAATGCAGAACGTTCCCTTCTGTATTCTTTGAAAGATAGGGGCTTTGGGTTGGCAATTGACAATTCAATCAAAGTGGAAGGAGGCTCAGAGGAAAACCACAACGCCTTTCACTCCCAATCGCAGTTTCACGAGTACTTCCATAAGATATTTTATGCACTTGAACATGCTGATCGCATCCTGATTGTGGGACCAGGGTCTACCAAAATGCACTTAATACGCCATGCCCTAAAACACAACCTAAGCATTGATCAAAAAATTGTTGGCATTGAAACTGCTCACGGTTCAAGTGAGGCTGAAATATTGGGGCTTGCAAAACACTATTTCAGTTAACTGTACTATTCTAAATGCCCGTTTTCAAAGAAATGTGGCATGTTGTATACGGAGCCCTACTGCGGAAGCTGCGTTACCAATTCAAATAGAGGAATCCAACCTGCTTATCTGTAACCTTGTGGCTTAGCAGCGTTAACCATTTCCATCTTCAAAAGGAATTTCACCGTCCCTTTCAAAGCGCGACTTGCGCTTGCGACCAAATGCCCAAATGACCACACCAATAAAGGCTGCAATGATTATCCAGTGGTAAACGGTTAGCTCCATCGCAATTTTCCTTAAATTGTGAATGTGGTAGATAAGTCAACAATCAAATCAGTACTCGTAATTACTGTAGATTAGCGGGTAGCAATACGCGAGCCTCAATCAATTTTATCTCTCTAGCTGATGCGCAGAAACTATTCGCAGTGCGAAATACAGTCCCAAATATTGACTTAAGCGAAGATTATCCTTTCCTGCTTACTAAATACGTCACGCCATTTGGCCCATATTGCTCCGAATGCAGTTGATTTGGTTGCAAATGAAATACATCACCTACTTGATAAATGCTTTTTTGACCATCAATCTCCAAAGACATCTCACCCTCGGTAATTAGGGCCATTGGCTCAAACTGATGCGTATGAGCCGCAACAGCACCCGCTTCTTTTCTAGTTAAGACAGGCTCAGGAAATCCTTTGGCTTGCAATTGCTGCATGAAAGTATCTTTGTTCATTACGTCTCCGCACTAAATATAATTATTAATCTAGAAATGCATCAGCTTTGTAGGCTCTGCGTCTTATTTATATCGCTTTAAAGAACATCATACTGAAGCGTATAACCCAGTTACCATTGATGTTACTTTGCAATAAGGGCGTCTATCCACATCAATTCAAAACACCGCCACATAACTACTGGCTAACGAAAAATGGACGAAATTGCCTCAGCCAACCTTAAGGTAAAAATAATGCAGCAGTCGCTTGAACTTGCTCTGGACCGGTATCCGCTTTGAACGCTACAAGCCACAATTCAAAATTTGCAGGCCTTCTTCCCCCAAAAATTTCTTTAAAACCTGCACCTAAAAACACACCCCCCAAAGCCGAGTAGGTAAAGCCACACTTATGTGCCATATAGTGATTTCCCTCCTGTATATAACCTCGATGACCATACAAAATATCAATCGGGGAAATCGGCCCACCTGCCGACTCATACAGTGGCTCAAGTAATTTATCCTGGACAACCGCCTCACATACTGTCTGCAAATCTGGGCAAGTTATTACAACAAAACCTTCCGGCTTTAAAACTCGATGAAATTCAGCCAGAGCTAAAGGAACCTCATGCGGAAAGACGTGTTCAATATTATGCGAGGAAAAAATGGCGTCCACGCTTTCGGATGCAACCAATGTCATATCGGTCAATGTTCCCTGTATGTCGGGATTGACATTGGGGTCTATATCGAAACGAATTTCTTGCCAATCGCTGGAGTTAAACCCTTTTAGACCGCTTTTATTTTGGGGACCACACCCCACATGCAGGAATTTTTTCATCCCCATATTTTAGGCATAAAGCCTTATCAATACATTAAGTTAGAGCGGCCAAATCATCGAAAAACAAAAATAATCAAAATAGAGGGCTTTTGCTAGCTAATGAGAGCTCGCTAAATTCGGGCAAAATCGACCAATAATAAGGACGCCCAGAACCATCTCGAAATACACCCTAGTCTGAAAACTTAGTTAAAGCGTGCCACCCAAAACTCAATAACGGGTGGATATCTACGGCAAATTTTGTAACCTCATTTACTAAAGCATCTGAACAGATAATGGGTCGAGGCAACTGCTTTCGAATAATCCACCCTTTTAATTTGATGGCTTTTTCAATCTCCTTTGGAACATCCGTAAACCCCCTGGGAATGCGTGCCAAAGTATGCGAATAATCCAATTCATACCCCTTTCGCTTCAACGACATTTCTAGTGATAACCAAAATTTTGGGGCATCTAAAATCCCTTGCCGTAGCTTTTTAAGAATATGGCTTTCTGGTTGCATATAACCTGCCGCAACTCTACTGCCCAAAGGATCTAAACGAAAGTAAAGAACCCCGGGAGAATGCTTATCCCCAGTCCTCGTCAATAAGCCGCTGGCATGCATATTGTAAGGATGCTTTGCCTTTGAAAATCTGGCATCCCGATTAATCCTAAAAAGCGATTTCTTGGGATCCCCCCACAATGGGACATCTTTATTAGCCAGACTTTCTGAAAGACCCTCCGTAAACCGTTTCATCGGTTCACGAACAAACTGTTCGTAATCGTTCCGGTGTTCTGCAAACCAAACCCTATTTTGATTATTGGTGAGCGCCTCAAGAAATTGGAAAGCCTCAGGTCTAAAGCCGCCAAATGCAATGGTCATAGCGAATGTAAAAAAAGTTTGGCAAGCACGATTTAATCAAGTCTGATATTGGCGGCCTTAATGATCGCGCCCATCGTTTTAAATTCCAAAGCCATATAAGCATCAAATTGTGCTGAAGTCATCAGCATGGGTTCAGCCCCCAAAGTGGCTAAACGCGATTTCATTTCAGGCGTCTGCACGATTTTGGCGATCTCCACATTCAACTTTTGAATAATGGCTGGCGGTGTTTTTCCAGGAGCAAGTAGGCCAATCCAAAAATTGAACAAGCCTCCCGGTTCCCCAGCCTCTGAGATGGACGGTACATCCGGGAGCGCCGAGGAGCGTTGTTCGGTTGTCACCGCCAAAGCCCTCAGTTGCCCGCTTCTGATCGCCGGAAGAGCTGAAACGATCGGCATAAACCCGAACTGCGCCCTGCCGGAAGCAACTTCCACCGCCATTTCCGGAGCACCTTTTAACGGAATATGTTGTGCTTGAATTTGGGCATTTAGGATAAATTTTTCTGCGCTCATGTGCGATCCACTACCCGTACCCCCAGAAACGAAATTCAGTTTTCCGGGATTTTGTTTGGCATACTCGACAAACTCCTTCAGATTTTTTTCTTTCGCTAAAGCGGGAATCACCAGAACGCTTGGAAAGTTGGCTATGGGGGCAACGCCAATCACATCGCGCAAAGTATCGTATGAAAGATTCTTGTAGATTGATGGATTGACAACGTGCCCCGTGGACACAATGATGAGGGTATATCCATCCGGATCGGATTTGGCCACCATTGCAGTGGCAATCGTACCGCCAGCCCCCGGTTTATTTTCAATGATGACCGATTGCCCCCATGCCGCATTGAGTCTTTCGCCAAGCGCTCTAGCCAAAATGTCGCTGGCACTACCCGGGCTAAATGGAACCACAATCTTAATGGTTTTATTCGGATAATTTTCCGGCAAGGCATTGCTTTGCGCCCATGACATGAAAGATGTCAATGCCAATAAAATGACAAGATTGCATTTAAAGACTACAGAGAACAATCTGTTCATTTGAAGACCTTACTTTCTGAGTGCTTGCAGGTGGGGGTATTTTTCCGTTAATAAGGATCCTGGGTAATACGTTTTTTGATACACGGAGTGGGCTTGGATATTTTTCAACCAATCGGCAATCGCTGGCATATCCTCCCAGTAGCCATCCAAATTAATATCGGCCATTCTGACGATTACAGGCATGATGGAGATATCAGCCAAAGTGATGCTCTGCCCCATCATCCAAGGGCCACCGCTTTGCGAGATCCACTCATCCATTCGGATCACCGCCCGATGCAACTTGTCCAAAGCCTGATCCATTTCTTTTTTGGGGAAACCGGTTCTCCCCATACTTAATAGGAATTCTTTCCGCAAAGGTTTTGAATTTGCCAAGGCTAAAAATTCCTCTTCAGACATTATTTGGAAATGGGGTAGGAATGCCAAGTTGTAGGACGGCACGCGAATCGCGGGGGTTGGAATTTCATCGATATAACGCATCATCCACCGCATGTGGGCTTTTTTGGCAGGATCGTTTGGACTAAAACATATTGTTTCGGGCTTTACCTCATCCAGATATTCAATAATGACGGCAGAGTCAAGAATAGTATTTCCATTATGAATTAAAGCCGGAACAACGCCATTGGGATTGATGGCAAGGTATTCTGGTTTTAGCTGATCACCGGAAAATAAGTCCAACTGATGCTCTTCAAAGGGAATGCCTTTGGCATTCAGCGTGAATCGCACTCGCTGACTGCAGGTTGATTGTGGAGCGTTGTAAAGCGTAAATTTATCCATAGGGCATCTCAAAACGTATATCTTGCAAATATTAATTGGCGGTATTTGATTGAGTGAATCGCTATATTCAAGCACCTTGTGCAACTTTGAATCTTCACTACCTTAGCCACGTTAACCAAGCTGAACAATATCAGATTTATATCTTTATGGAAAACAGGGTAACCATCCAAAGCCAGCATAGAATAGGCTTATGGAAAATGCAGTTCAATTCATAAAACATCTTTAATGAACTCAATGCCAAATATTTCTTTCAAATGCAAAATTTGATAGTCAACCCGGTCTTTGAACAAACCTTGAATAGTCTCTTTGTCATACGTAAAATCCCTCATGACATCGGTTTTTAAACTATAGACTGGCCAGTTAGCCTGCCCCGAAACATTGGGATTACCCGTTTTGGCAAAGGCAGTCCAACTCTTAGACATTTTTTCCGACATAGCCTGATCTTGGGAGTCCTTCCTATCCACGATTGGATACCAATATTTTGGCCATATGTTTTTTTGTTTTATTTCGGCAGTGGCTTTTTCAATTTTGGCGCATTGATCGTTACCTGATTCGCGTTGTTTTGGCGCTTGAGGCATCAAATCCAAGCTCCCAAAAACAAAGGCGATCTCAAAAGTATGTGGGGCACCAGGATAAGCGGGTCGAATGTTCTTCGTTAAATAATCAAAATAATAGGCATAAGCAGGCGCGACCCCATTCATGCTATTCGCCAACATCTTCGTACTTGCGCGATACAGCATATCCTCCATAACATCCGAAGACAAAATGCACTTGTCTTTCACCTTGAAATACAGTTTATCAATGGTTTTGGTATCTTCGTGAACCTGCTTAAGAAATGCTTCTAATGGCGGTTGACCGGGAACTAAAAAACTCGAATCCCAGGAGTTGGTACCAATCATGAACGGGATCCTTGCTTGCTTTCCTGCAGCAAATAAAGGAATGGGATCGCCCTTAAGAATCTCCCCATCGACAAAAGGACCGCCAAACTCGCCTTCGTAAAAAGCTGCAGAATTTAACACCAACTTTTCAGTAGGCAAGCGTCTTAATTCAGCCAGCGACTTCACACCGAGTGAAGCCATATATTTGGCATCGACCTCAACCTCAGGTATTAAGCCAAACCGTTTTTCTGTCATTCCACGCAGCGGACTTTGCTGTGCGCTTTGAGCAATAGCTTTATGGAATAAACCCTTGGCGGCATCCGACACCATAAGCCAAGTAACGCTGC
>CAIKFU010000092.1 GCA_903826775.1 uncultured beta proteobacterium
CAATCTTTGCGCCTTCAGCTGGCAAAGTAGCATCATGATATTCACGAGCTCGCTCTGGATCTAAGCCAAGATTAAATTGATCTTCCCATCTAAATTCAAATCGCGCCTTTGATAGAGCGTTATCTCGGATCTGTGCACCCG
This sequence comes from uncultured beta proteobacterium, assembly GCA_903826775.1. Lineage (GTDB taxonomy): Bacteria > Pseudomonadota > Gammaproteobacteria > Burkholderiales > Burkholderiaceae > Polynucleobacter. The sequence continues at coordinate 142 of CAIKFU010000092.1, forward strand.
GCAGTCCTTTTGCCAGATCCGCTCCATGGGCTGCGATTTTATAAGTAATAATGCCTTCCCGCACATCCTCTTTGTCAGGCAAGCCTAAATGTTCTTTTGGTGTAACGTAACAGAGCATGGCGGTACCATACCAACCAATTTGTGCCGCTCCAATACCGCTTGTAATATGGTCATATCCAGGTGCAATATCGGTAATTAGTGGTCCAAGTGTATAAAATGGGGCTTCAAGACAATGCTTCAATTCTTCGGTCATGTTTTCTTCAATGCGTTGCATTGGAACATGGCCAGGACCTTCAATCATTACTTGTACGTCATGCTTCCACGCTTTCGCAGTAAGCTCTCCAAGAGTATGCAACTCACCAAACTGAGCGGCATCATTTGAATCCGCTATGCATCCAGGACGTAAGCCATCGCCTAAACTAAAAGAAACATCATAGGCTTTCATAATTTCGCAAATCTCATCAAATCTTGTATAGAGGAAATTTTCTTTATGATGCGCCAGGCACCACTTTGCCATAATTGATCCACCACGAGAAACGATTCCAGTAATGCGATCAGCGGTTAAAGGGACATAACGAAGTAATACACCAGCGTGTATAGTGAAATAATCAACGCCTTGCTCCGCTTGCTCAATCAAGGTGTCACGGAACATCTCCCAAGTAAGATCCTCAGCAATGCCACCAGTCTTATCAAGGGCTTGATAAATTGGAACAGTACCGATTGGCACCGGGGAATTGCGAATGATCCATTCTCGAGTTTCGTGGATGTGTTTTCCGGTTGAGAGGTCCATGATGGTATCCGCACCCCATCTAATTGACCAAACCATTTTTTCCACTTCCTCATTAATAGAGGATGTCACAGCAGAATTGCCAAGATTGCCATTTATTTTCACCCTAAAATTTCTGCCAATTATCATTGGTTCAAGTTCAGGATGATTAATATTGGCGGGAATAATGGCTCTTCCTGCTGCAATTTCTTGGCGAACGAATTCTCCGGTAATTTTTTCCGGGAGATTTGCGCCATAACTTTTTCCTGGATGTTGTTTCAGTAGTTGCGTGTATTCAGGATTTTGGCGTAATTTTTCTAGACCCATTGACTCACGTAAGGCTATGTATTCCATTTCAGGAGTAATGATGCCTTTGCGTGCATAGTGCATTTGACTAACATTTGCACCGGATTTAGCAATTCTTGGGGATCCGATATGGGAAAAACGTAAATGTTTAGTTTCCAAGTCTAGCGAACGAGCTACTCCATAGTCGGAGCTTGGACCGCTTAGTTGTTCAGTATCGTTCCGCTCTTTTATCCAACTTTCTCGTAGTTTTGGTAAACCCTTTTCTAGGTTTATAACAATATCCGGGTCGCTATATGGACCAGAGGTGTCGTAAACAGGTACTGGTGGATTTGGAATTGTCTCCTCGCCAACGCGAGTAGCAAGCTGCTCGATCATTCGAATAGGGGCTTTTATATCTGGGCGGGAGCCAGTTAGATAGGTTTTTGTTGATGCAGGATATGCAAATTTTTGACCAAAATCACGTTCTAAGCTCTTGATGCTTGGGATACCATTTTTTATTACTTTGGTTGTATTGCTCATATCCATCTCCTTACAGTTTTAGATGGACGAAACCGAGTATCGGTCTGATGTAACTCCCCACGCCAGCATTGTCTGGATCGGGTTATAGGGTCTTTCTCAGCGCCACCTTTAATCAATAAAATAACAGCCAATATTGGGAGGGCACCCCTGTTTCATCCTTTAGAGCAATTTAACCACGAAATCATGTTTTATGAGGATGATCTTGGTCAATTCGCGGGTTTAATTAAGAATTAGCCTGTTATAGGGTTGTTCTAATGGTTCGAAGTATGAAGTCGGCGGTTACCAGTGCTGCATCGCTTGTGAACTCATCTGCCAAAATCCTAGCAGCAGCTTCAGCGACAGAGACCTCAATAAACCCACTTACTTCACCATCATGATTGGTTGGGATAAAGTTTTCCGGCAGTTCCAGATCGTATACATAGAGAAGTTCGTCATGAAATCCCCTGGCTAAAATGGGGCGACGCATATGAATTCGCCCAACAGGGTCAGCCTGCTCTGCAATATGTAGGGGCACGCCTGCTTCCTCCCAAAGTTCCCTACGAGTACACGACCAAGGAGTCTCATCCGCTGATATACCTCCAGCCGCTAGATTATCAAGTCGACTTGGATCGGTTGATTTACTTTCACTTCTCCGGCCGAGCCAAATGAATCCAGATTTGGTATACCCGGTAACGTGAGTAGCCATGCTGCGAAAACCAAATGTTCGAAATGCTGCGCGATCAATACGAAAATATTCGTGCCCATTGTCATCAAACCAAGCAAATTGTTCATTTCGCCATCCGGGAATAAAGCCACCCAGTCGCATTCTATTTGCAAGATCCGTTAGTTGTTCTGATAAGATTTTTGGTCTTGCTGCCTCGATGATTAATTTATCAGCATGCAATTGAATATGGGAGATAGGGTCTTTATTGAGCGATTCATTAATGTAGGGAATGAATTCAGGGCTAAGGTAGCCAATTAACTGGCCTGAATGGCTAACATTCCAATTGCTTGTACCTCCCCGAAAATATATTGGAAGGTAGTCAAATGGAGCAGGCCGAGCCGTATTTTGAAGCATTTCCTCAAGAGCAGCCTGAGTGCTAGTATTAAGCGTATTCATAAGGAAAGTGTAAGAGAAATAAATATATTCATAGAATAAATTTCTTTATTCATAGCAAATCCTTCAAATTACCCGGCTTTTCAAAGTGTAAATTTTGTTTTGCAATTATCAAGAAAGTGCTTACTTACGCTAGGTAACCTTTGTGTTCATGTTGAATCTTGATAATCAGAAAATACCCTAAGTAAAATCGGATTCTCAACTAAAAAGTAAAATCTTTTTAGGGTTTTATTCTGTCTTAGTCAACTCTCGCACCTGAATCTTTTACGACCTTTGTCCATTTAGCAATTTCATTGCGTATAAATAATGCGAACTGGGTTGGGGTATTTCCAACGGGTTCAGCCCCCATTGCTAAATATTTTTCTTTAACGGACGGGCTATTTATAGCCTTAATTAACTCACTGCTTGTTTTATTCAAAATATCTGCAGGCATATTGGCCGGCCCAACAATCCCAAACCAGGATGTTGCTTCATAGCCTGGAAGGTTGGCCGCCTCTGCAATAGTCGGCAAATCTGGAAAAGCGGGAGATCGCTTGGAGCTTGTTACTGCAAGGGCTTTTAGGCGCCCCGCGCGAATATAATTGATCGATGAGGGAAGGTTATCGAACATGATATCAACATTACCCGCTAATAAATCAGTCACCGCAGGCGGACTGCCGCGATAAGGCAGGTGAACCATAAATGTTTTGGTCATCGACTTGAATAATTCGCCGGCCATGTGAATGGAGGTGCCGTTTCCACTTGAGGCCATATTCACTTTTCCAGGATTATCTTTCGCGTAATGGATTAAATCATTTACTGAATTAATATTGTGTTTTAAAGCAAAGTCGGGATTTAGAACCAATACGTTAGGCAATTCTGCCACCAAGGTAATTGGGGTGAAATCTTTAATTGGGTCAAAGGGAAGCTTGCCACCACCCTGAGTGTATAAAGGCAAGTTAATACCATGCGTTCCAACCGATGCCATGAGCCACGTATACCCATCTGGCGGAGATTTTGCAACCGCTTCTGCGCCAATATTTCCACCTGCTCCCGGTTTGTTGTCGATAACCACATTCCATTTCACGGTTTGCAGTAATTCATTTTGCAAAGGGCGAGCAATATTATCGGTTGCTCCACCGGCTGGAAACGGAACGATAAACCGAATCGGTTTGCTTGGAAATGTCGCCTGCGCAATAGCTACGACTGATGTTGCAGCACAATAAAAAACAACAATTGCCTTTAAAGCAGCAAAGTACCTATCCCATTTCATTCTTATCCCCTAATGCGTTTACCCATCTAAACTGAATTTGTCAATTTTTTTATACTGATTTCATCACAATTTAACCTATTATTTTTTTAGCTGCTAACATGCTTAAAAATTAAGCATGTTAGGTGAGTCTATATAAATTGAAGACTTACATTCATTTTTAGGAACTTATCCACAAATCCTGTGGATAAGTCGTTAACGGTTTGGGGCATCAACAGCTAAAAGGCACATTAGGTTTATTGGGGTTAGAAAGAATTAATCTCATTTTTTCTTAGGCAATTTGCTCTTGGGTGCAAAACAAAGTCCAGTCGCCGTAAAGCCATCAGTTGTTTTGTCAAAATTATTAATAATGTCGTTAATAAATATTGTTCTTGCAAAGCGATTTATTTCAACCACAATTTTTTCAGAATAAGTGCCGCCGTTTTGATACTTGCCTTCGGAGATTTCAAGAA
>CAIKFU010000093.1 GCA_903826775.1 uncultured beta proteobacterium
CGATATTAACCGCATGGTTTGCTGCATGGGTTTCAGAAAGGGTGACTTCACGCCAATGGCTTGGTTTGGTATTTGGATTTGCTGGAGTTGCTCTGGTGGTGTTTCAGAAGGCTAGCTTTTTGAATATCCCCTTAATAAGCTACATCCTTGCTTTTGGAGGGTTGCTATCAATTACTTTTGGCACCTTATATCAAAAGAAATATTGCCCGGTATTTGATCTTCGAGCAGGTTCAATTATCCAATTTGGAGTTTCGGCTTTTTTAAGTTTTTTTTGCATGTTCTTTTTTGAAACAGGAACGATGGTTTGGAACACTTCAGTAATTGGTGCTTTATTCTGGGCTATTTTTCCTTTATCAATCGGATCAATTAGCCTCTTATATACGATGATTCAAAGGGGCGCTGCTACGAAAGTAACCAGCTTGCTGTATTTGACGCCGCCAACTACTGCTATTTTGGCATGGCTTTTATTTGATGAGCCATTTAATCTGATGATGGCGTTGGGTATTATTTTGTCAATGATTGGGGTGATATTGGTAAACCGTCAATCAATAAATCAAGTGGCTACAATCGCAGAGTAATAACTGCGTATTATGAGGAAACATTTGTTCTAGCGTTTACAATCAATTGCACTCTCAAACGAGAAATTAATGATCATGCTTTATGTTAATAGTTTTGGAAGGTTTTTCTAGATGAGCTTTAATCGTCTTTGGTTTAATAATTTTGCTTATATCGTCATTACAAGCTGCTTGTTTTCCAATGCCTATGCATATCAATCAGATAAAAAGCAGTCTAAGGTAGTTATTAATGCGCCAGTTAATACTAATACAAAGGTTTTGGCAAAGAAACCAAAACGAGTGCGTGTGACAGTTACGCGACAAGAAAATAGTCATGTAGAGGCCGCAAGACCTTCATTTGCAACTGCCCTGGGTTTGCGAGGCCAGAATGATGAATTAAGCTTGAAGTCAAGTGTAGCCATGGTTGTTAATCAGGATACAAAAGACGTCTATTTTGAAAAAAATCCCAGCGTAAGTTTGCCCATCGCTTCAATTACAAAGCTTATGACTGCCATGGTGGTGCTGGATTCTAAATTGCCCATGGATGAAGCTATCGTAATTAACGCTGAAGATGCGTATATTTATAAGCATTCACGATTATCCGCTGGAACAACTTTGACTCGTGAGGATGCTTTGCATCTTGCTTTGATGTCTTCTGAGAATCGCGCTGCATACACTCTGGGAAGAAATTATCCTGGTGGTATTACTGCTTTTGTTGATTCAATGAATCGAAAAGCTAAAGAGTTGGGAATGGAAAATTCGCATTTTGCGGATCCGACCGGTTTAATGAGTGAAAACGTTGCAAGCGCTGAAGATTTAACGCGAATGTTAAATGCGGCATATCAATATAAAACAATACGCGAATTTTCCACTTGGCCTGATCTAACCATAGATATTAATAATCGTCAGCAAAAATTTCTAAATACTAATCGTCTGGTTCGTTCTGGTTCTATGGATATAGGCCTTCAGAAAACAGGTTTTATTAACGCAGCTGGAAAGTGTTTAGTAATGCAGGCCCGCGTTAATGGAGTACCTTTATTATTGGTTTTCCTTGATTCTGTTGGCACTCAATCTCGATTTGCTGATGCAGTAAGGGTTAAGGACTGGTATGAACGAATGCCTTCGGGTGAGCCACACCCGATTCGCCGCTTGATGTAATGCTATTTTTCTGTTGGTTCTGATGTTGATTTAGGCTTAAATCCCATACCTTTTGAAATTTGGAGTGCTGTTTCTTGAAGCGCTTTTAGCCAACCGGTTTGCATGCGGTCTGTAGGCGCGCTAAGCGATAAACCTGCAACTAGTTTTCCTGTGTCATCAAAAATTCCAGCGGCGAGGCAGCTTACTCCAAGCTCCAATTCTTCGCTGTCGCTAGCATGCCCTAATTTTTTAACCAAGGTAAGCTCGGATTCCAATTTTGAGAGGTCGGTAATACTGTTTCTGGTTTGCCCTGATAATCCTGTTCTCGTAACGTAAGCTCGTACTTGACCCGCATCATCCCCAGATAGAAATAGTTTTCCAACCGAAGTTAAGTGCAGCGGTGCTCTCCCTCCAATTGCACGAACCACTTGCATTCCCGATCGCTCGCTATACGCACGGTCAACATAAACAATTTCATCGCCTTGCCGTACGGATAGGTTTACCGTTTCGCCCGTTAGCTTATGCAATGTACGCATTGGAATTTGCGCTGCCTCCCTGACGGATAATCTTGCCTTTACAAGGTTTCCAAGTTCTAAAAGTCGAAGGCCAAGTCGGTAAGTCCCACCGTCGCCACGCTCCACCAGTCTGCAGGCAACCAAATCATTCAATATGCGGTGTGCTGTAGAGGAGTGAAGGTTGGTATCTTCTGAGAGTTGCTTAAGGCTACTTGACTCCTCATGCTCGGCTAGCGCATCGAGCAAATTCATCATTCTTTCAATAACTTGAATGGCTGTTTTGCCAACCTCTCCGGGGTTTTTTGGCGGTTTGACCGGCTTGCTTGTATTCATTTGACTTATTGTAGCGATTTCCCATTGAGTTGCATATTATGAAATGCATTCTCAAGAGTTGTGCATCGCTTATGCACTATTTCGGTGAAGAGTTTTTGCACATTCTGTAACTAAATTGGGCCCTCGGAAAATAAGTCCGCTATATAGTTGAATTAGATTTGCTCCGGCAATGATTTTTTCTTTTGCATCGTTACCACATAAAATTCCGCCGACGCCAATGATGGGTGTTTCGCTACCTAGTTTAGCCCTAAGCATTTGAATCACCTCTGTGGATAGATCTTTTACTGGGGATCCTGAAAGCCCACCAGCTTCTTCGCTATGTTTAAATCCTTGCACTGATTTTCGGCTAATGGTTGTATTCGTTGCAATAACTCCGTCAACTTCAAATTCCAACAATAAGTCTGCAATCAGTTCGATATCTTTTTTATTGAGATCAGGGGCAATCTTTAGAAATAAAGGCTTTTTATTGCCAAAATGATCGCTTAACTCTTTTCTAGTTTCTTTAAGGGACGCTAGAAGGTTGCGAAGCATTCTCTCAGATTGGAGGTCTCTAAGATTTTGGGTATTAGGAGAAGATATGTTTACGGTAATATATGAAGCTACTTCGTAGACACATTTCATGGCAGAAACGTAATCATCTGCAGCTTTTTCAATGGGGGTCTTAGCATTTTTCCCAATATTTAAGCCTATCACACCACCGTTTTGCCAAAACCTGGATCTTCGTACACGATTTACGCAGGCGTGAGCACCGTCGTTATTAAAACCCATGCGATTAATGATGGCTTGAGCTTCTTCCAGTCGGAACATTCTAGGCTTCGGATTTCCTGGTTGGGGCAGGGGGGTTACGGTACCAATCTCGAGAAAGCCGAAACCCAAGGCGGCAAGAGCATCAATATGCTTGCCATCTTTATCAAGGCCAGCAGCCAACCCAATGGGATTGGGAAAGGCAATACCGCAAAGAGATATTGGATCCGCTTTTGGTTTTTTGAGGAGACGATTTAAGAGTCCCAGACGTTCAGCGTAATCTAAATTCTTTAGAGTTAAGTCGTGGGCTTTTTCAGGGTCTAAAGAAAAAAGCCATGGTTTTAAGAGGGCGTAACTGTCAATCATATGGTTACATTATGACTCAACGATGAGTCGCCAATGATTATCAATTAAGCCTTCAAGAGGCTTAAAATTACTCTTGTAAGACATCTTATTACTTTTCTCTATGTAGTAGCCAAGATAGAGGTAGGGCAGCGCTAAAGTTTTCGCCTGTTCTATTTGCCAAAGAATGTTGTAGGTTCCATAACTTGCTGTTTTTTCAGTGGCATCGTAAAAAGTATAAACGGACGAAATACCTTCATCAAGAATATCAATTACGCTTACCATTCTCAATTTACCTGGTTGAGTGTCATTCGGACCATCTCGAAATTCAACCATTCTTGTGTTAATTCGACTTTGCAGTAGAAACAGAGTGTATTGGGATTGATCATCTTGATCCATTTCTCCACCAGAATGCCGCAAATTTTGATATTGTTGGTAAAGTAAAAAATGCTCTATTTGGTATTCCAGGTTTAGAATTCGACTTTGAAGGTTTTGATGCGCTTTATAGGCGCGTTTTTGGTTTCTATTTGGTCTGAATTGCTCAACTAAAACACGAGAAGAGATGCACGCGTTGCAGTTATCGCAGTAGGGTCTATAGGTGAACTGTCCGCTTCTTCTGAATCCCGCTTGAACAAGATTGCTATAGATGTCTGGATTGATTAAATGTGATGGTGTGGCCACCTGAGAACGAGCAATATTTCCAGGGAGATAACTGCACGGATAAGGCGCCGTTGCATAGAATTGTAAAGTGGTTAACGGGAGTTCTTGAACTTTTGTCACAGCCAACACCCTAATATTTCTTTATTAAAATTCCAAGGGGATTTAATTTTGTTTACTGCTTGATGTAAGAGGCTTAGAAAAATATCTCGTGTGATTGATTCGGCCCCAAGTGATTTTAGATGTGCGGTTTCTTGTTGGCAATCTATCATCTGAATACCCTGATCTTTGCACCAAGCACACAAAGCTGCTAGGGCTAGTTTTGAAGTATTTTTTTGTCGGCTGAACATGGATTCACCAAATACCGTGGCTCCAATTGACACGCAATATAGCCCCCCAATTAGTTGTTTCTTGTGGAATATGGATATGCTATGCGCATATCCATGATTATGAAGTAAGGTATAAGCATCGATCATCTCCTCAGTAATCCAAGTACCGTCTTGATTAATTCGTTTTGTGTCTGAGCAGGCCCTAATCACCTCCTCGAAATTGTGATCTACTAGAAGCTGTAAATCCGGATTTTGATAAAACTGAAGAATTATTTTTTTAAGTGATTTGCTAACTTTAAAATTATTGGGGTTTAAAACCATCCTTGGATTGGGTGACCACCATAAAACAGGTTGACGGTCTGAATACCACGGAAAAATGCCAAGTTTATACGCGGCTATCAATTGCCCAGGATAAATTCTTTCACTTACAGCTATTAGGCCTGGAATGGTTGGGTCTGGGTCACCGCTGATTAAAGGGTTCTGGAAGCTTTCATTTTCTTGAAGCCATTTAACAGAACTCATGTTTTATATTTTTTCGCCTAATAATATATCTCTGCTACGCACGCCTATTTCTATGTTGGAGCTAAATAACCCCGTAGATCTGTCGCTAAAATACCATTCCAATGTTTGCTTTACAGTTGGGAAGGCTATTTCCTTCCAGGGTATCTCGTGCTCATAAAATAGAGCCACTTCAAGACTTTCTTCCCCAGCTAAAAAATCTGGAGTGCTCATAGTGGCTAAATAGAATAAGTGAACTTGTTCTGCGTGTGGCACATTTAAAAGTGAAAAGAGAGGGCCAATTTCAACTTTAACCCCTGCTTCCTCTAGAGTTTCTCGTGCAGCCCCTGCGCTTGTGCTTTCTCCAATTTCCATGAAGCCAGCGGGTAGCGTCCAATACCCGTGCCTAGGTTGGATTGCTCGACGACACAATAAAATCTGATTTCCCCAAACTGGAATAGTGCCAACTACGTTTCGTGGGTTTTGATAATGGATGCTCCCACAAGATTCGCATACATGCCGCAATCGTGAATCGTCTTTTGGAACTATCAGTTTCAGGGGTTTTGAGCAATTGGAGCAAAACTTCATAGCAGCACATTTGGTTGTTATAGAGCGGCTTTCGTATTATTTTAATATTGTTGCGGATTCGATAATGACGGCTTTGCTGGGAACGTCTGCCATTCGACCCATTTTAGGGGTAGAAGCAACCATGGTTTGAACTTTTCGAATGGAATCAATGGTTTGATTGCCAGAAATGACTCGTCCAAAAACAGTGTAACCATTTCCCATTGCGTTTGGATAATCTAGCCCTGGATTATCCCTGACGTTTATAAAAAATTGAGCTGTGGCGGAATCAGGATCAGAAGTGCGCGCCATTGCAATGGTGTAAGTTTGATTTTTCAATCCATTTTGTGCTTCGGAGATTACAGGTGCATCCGTGGCTTTTTGGTTTAGATCTTGAGTAAATCCACCGCCTTGAATCATAAAGCCGTCTATAACGCGATGAAATACAGTCCCATTATAAAAACCGGTTTTTACATAATTCAGAAAATTTGCACTTGTTTTTGGTGCTTTCTCAGCATCAACCTCAATAACAAAATTTCCCAGATTTGTTTTAAATTCAACTTTTGGCCCTGCTTGTGCAGAGGTAGCCAAAAAACATAGGCTGGCTGAAAGAATTACAAGAGAGAAGAGTTTACGCATAAAATTTCCTAAGTAAATATGAATTGAGAGCTATTGAGTTGTGCTATTCCTTAGTATAAGGACGCATTTAGTGTAGCCATACTTTACTTAATTTTTAAACCATTTGGTAAATTTTCTGCATGAATATATGAATGTTCTGAAAACATTGCTGGTCTATTAAGGTAGTCAATAACCCAATCAATCGTATCTAGGCCCCAGAACACTCTATTCCCTAAAGCTAGGGTGGGAACACCAAATGCCCCGAGTAATTGTGCTTCCTCAGTATTCTTAATGAGTTTTAATTTTATTGCTTCATCGTTTGGCTTTGGTAAGTTAGGATCAAGTTCAAGGTATGAGCAAAATTCTGACCATGCCGAATTTGGATCTTTTCCTTCTAGCCAGATAAATTCAAATGCCCGCTCTACCATTTGCCAATCGGCATTCTCTTGTATTAAAAGTCTTTGAGCCGAGACTGTCATAAATGGATGATGATTGGGTATCCGAAATGGAATACCAAGTTTCTCGGCTTGCCAGATGCAAAATTGATACGTGTGAGTGCGTTTTGCCTCTATTTCAGCCGGACCTACATTCTTGGCGGCTTTTAAAAGTCCACCAAGCAAAATTGGTATAGGCTCGACAAATAATTTATCACCTAGGCGATGCCTCTCTTTTACATAAAAATATGAAAATGGAGAGATGATGTCAAAATATAATTTTGATTTCATATGCCTTTTATTTTTTAGATTCGAAGTCGAGCTTTCTTAAAAAAGCCATTTTTTCGGAGATTTGAGTTTCTAGCCCTCGGTTAACAGGCTTGTACCAGTTGGGTTTTTGCATGCCATCAGGTAAATAATTTTCACCAGCAGCGTAGGCATGCGGTTCATCATGGGCATACCGATACTCCTTCCCAAAACCCAATTCTCCCATGAGTTTAGTAGGAGCGTTACGTAAATGGTTAGGGACAGACTTAGTTTGATCGCTGGAAACGAAGTCGCGGGCAGAATTAAAAGCGGTATAACCGGCATTGCTTTTAGAAGCAACGGCTAAATAAATTATGGCTTGACCTAATGCTAGATCTCCCTCAGGAGATCCAAGTCTTTCATAGGTCTCAGCTGCGTCATTTGCAATTTGAATAGCGCGAGGGTCAGCAAGCCCGATATCTTCCCATGCCATGCGGATTATTCTTCTGACTAGATAACGTGGGTCAGCACCTCCGTCAAGCATTCGACATAACCAATATAGCGATGCATCAGGATCTGATCCTCTCACTGATTTATGTAGTGCAGATATCTGGTCGTAAAATTGATCGCCTCCTTTATCGAAGCGTCTGGCATTGTGCGTCAAAACATTTGCAACAAATTCTTGATTAATTTCCTGTATAGAGATGTTGCTAGGAATAGATATTGCATTGCGAATTTGTTCCACTAAATTTAGTAAACGGCGAGCATCCCCGTCTGCATGCGCTATTAGGCGATCTACAGCTTCTTTATTAAAAGAAACATTTGGCAGGGCATATTCTTGTGCCCTTATTAAGAGCTTTTTAAGCTCATCACTGCTTAATGAATTTAAAACATAAATTTGTGCACGTGAAAGTAGTGCCGAATTCACTTCAAATGATGGGTTTTCGGTTGTCGCGCCAATAAAAATAAATAGCCCAGATTCAACATGAGGCAACAGCGCATCTTGTTGATTTTTATTGAATCGATGGATTTCATCAACAAATAAGATCGTTTGTCTGCCGTACTCCTCTAGGTTTTGTTGCGCTAGATTTATCGAATCCCGAATTTCTTTTACTCCTGCGAGCACTGCAGAAATAGTAATAAAGTCGCGATCAAATGCATCAGCAGACAATCTTGCTAAAGTTGTTTTTCCTACTCCCGGAGGACCCCAAAGTATCATTGAATGCGGTTGTCCAGAAGCAAATGCAAGATTCAACGGTTTTCCTTCCCCTAGTAGATGGGTTTGCCCTACGATCTCGTTTATCGATTTTGGACGTAACGCTTCAGCTAGCGGGGGTGGAGGTTTGCTGCTAAAGAGATTGCTCATATCACAATTTCGTAATTGCTTATGTTTGGGAGGCAATAATGACAATTGCGGCCCATGCTAAACAGGCAGACGATACATACGTTATGCGATTTCGTAATTTCATAAATTCAAGCCTAGCCTCATCATTGCTAAAATAATAGTTATAAGTATTTTGGTCAATATTTCGTTGAATAATCAATATTGAGGCTAGGATTAGCAGACCAACCGGTATGTAAATATGTAGAGCGACCCAAGCAATAATGGCTGGAATTACCCCCCATAGCCATGAGTTCTGATCTATCCATCGGTCACCAACGGGCGGTTTCCCCAATTGCTTTAAGCATGCACCCCAGTGAAGCGCGCCTAAAAATGAAATAATGACAGCTCCATAGCTGGCAAGAGATTCAGCGCTTAAGTAGTCTACGGGATTGGGTGCAACTTGAACTAGGATGGCTAACCCTATAAAAGGGATAAGTCCTGCGTAACTTAATCGAACTAGGATGGGTGGAAGTGGGCTCATAAATAATGTAATGGTTAAAGATCAACTAATTTAGTTTTCATATTTAAAAATACCTTGACCAGTTTTTCGTCCTAAATATCCTGCAGCTACCATTTCTCTTAATAAGGGGCAGGGGCGATATTTAGAATCATTGAAGCTATTGAAATACACATCCATAATTGCCAAGCAAGTATCCAACCCAATTAGATCGGCTAACGCCAGTGGGCCTATGGGTTGATTGCAGCCTAGCCTCATTCCAGCATCAATATCTTCCGCGCTGGCTAACCCCTCAGATAAGACAAATAAGGCCTCATTAATCATTGGGAGCAAGATTCGATTGACAACAAAACCCGGTGAGTTTTTTACCGTTATCGGTTCTTTACCAATTTTATTTGACAATTCAATAATGGCAGCATGTGTTTCATCGCTGGTTTGAAGCCCACGAATTACTTCGACTAAAGTCATTAATGCAGGTGGGTTGAAGAAATGCATTCCAATGAAGCGTTTTGGTTCAGAATTTAATGCGGCCAGTTCAGTAATTGAAATGGACGAGGTGTTTGTAGCGATAATTGTTGCTTTATCAACAATTTCGTCTACTTGCTTTAGAATTTTTTCCTTTATGGGTTTATTTTCTGTAGCTGCTTCGATAACTAAAGAGAGCCCTTTAAGGCTGGCGTAATTCGTGCTGGGTTCAATACGTTTGAGAGTTAATTCTTTATCGCCTGGCGTTAGCAATGCTTTTTTTACTAATCTGTCTAGGCTTTTGTTGATTTGCGCGATTCCCTTATTTACTGATTCCGTATTAATGTCAAGCATCACAATATTAAATCCTGCTAGTGCACATACTTGTGCTATGCCGTTACCCATTGTTCCGGCACCAATAATGCCAATTGATTTAATTTTCATTGGGTTGCCTCAATTATTGTTTGGTGTATTGCTTAGGTGTTTTTTGTATTGGGTAGCTCCAAATAATTGTTCTCTAGCTTTATCATCATGAATTGGTTTTCTAAGATCGGCCAAGACTTTAATTCCCCTTTGTACAGCTGGGCGTTTTTCAATTTCATCAAACCACCGTTTGAAATTCGGGTATAGATTGATATCTATTCCTTGATTTTTCCAATTACGAGTCCAAGGATAAATGGAGATGTCTGCAATTGTGTATTCCTTTCCTGCAATGAATTGAAATTTTGAAAGTTGGGCATCAATTACCCCATAGATACGTTTTGCTTCATTGGTGTAGCGATTTATTGCGTAATCAATTTTTTCAGGCGCGTACAAGCGAAAATGATGGTTTTGCCCAAGCATTGGGCCTACTCCGCCCATTTGAAACATTAGCCATTGCAATGCCTCATATTTACCTCGAGTAGATTTTGGTAGGAAGCGACCAGTTTTTGCGGCAAGGTAAACTAAAATTGCGCCTGATTCAAAGAGGCTAATTGGTTTTTTATCTGGCCCATTTGGATCGATGATTGCAGGAATTTTATTGTTTGGACTGATTTTCAAAAAATCTGAATTAAATTGATCTCCTGCGCCAATATTTATTGGTTGGGCTACCCAGTCCTTACCGAGTTTAAAGCCGCACTCTTCAAGCATGATGTGTACTTTATGCCCATTTGGTGTTGGCCAACTGAATACATTAATAAGCTCTTTTTTTGTAGATTTTTTTTGTTTAATTTTTAAAATTGGTTTTGATTTTTTCATAGGAATTGATTTATATTTTTTGAAGTTTATGCAATGCATTAATAAGGGTTTGTTCTTGTTTAGCAAAACAAAACCGGATTACCGAGGAATCAATTGCTTCTTTATAAAACGCCGAGACAGGGATTGCTGCAACCCCAATCTCAGTTGTAAGCCATCGACAAAATTCGTCCTCCTTTAATTTTGCTTCTGGAATACCTAAGTTTGAATAATCCACGCATTGAAAATAGGTTCCTTCAGAATGGAGTAAATTAAATTTAGTATTTGCTAGACCAAGTCTAAAATGATCCCGTTTTGCTTGATAGAAGGCCGATAATTCAAGATAGGGTTTCGAATTTAATAGATACTTTGCAATGCCATGTTGCATCGGAGTATTTACTGTAAAGACGTTAAATTGATGCACTTTTCGAAATTCATCAGTTAACATAGAAGGCGCAGCCACATAACCAACTTTCCATCCTGTAACGTGATACGTCTTCCCGAAGCTAGAAATTAAAAAACTACGCGCCGCAAGAAGGGGGTGTCTTGCAACGCTTTGATGCTCAAGGTTATCGTAAACCATATGTTCGTATACTTCGTCGCTACATATTAGAATGTTTGTATTCTTCACCAGATCGGCTAAGTGATTAAGGTCAGCATTTTTCCACACCATTCCCGTCGGATTATGCGGTGTGTTGATTATGATTAGTCGTGTTTTTGTATTAATTGCTTGGGATAACTTCCCCCAAGGTATTGAATAAGAGACGATGCGGCCGTTATTACCTAGCCTAGTTTCAAGTGAGATTCCGATCGTTAAGCCACCGGCTAATTCAATAGACGGGCGGTAACTATCGTATGCAGGTTCAATTACAATCACTTCATCGCCTGGGCTAACGCAGCAAAGTACTGTAGTCAAAATTCCTTGCGTGCCTCCAGCGGTAATGGTGATTTCTTTATCTGGATCGTATGAGTGTCCGTATAGTTTTTTAATCTTTTTAGATACTTCGTTGCGAAGTTCTGGAATGCCAATCATCGGGGGGTATTGATTTTGATCGGCCAGCATTGCTGCATTTACTAGCCCAATAAGTTCTCGACTGCAGGGGAAATCAGGATATCCTTGACCAAGGTTAATTGCTTGATGCTTTGCCGCCAATGCTGACATGACTGTAAATACGGTGGTTCCAACATCGGGCAGGCGACTGGAAAATTCAGGGGTTTGTTGTAAAAATCGTTTCATGGTGTGAGTTTGAGCGGATATAACTTGTAGTCGCTAGAATAGGGGGTATATCTTCGAATTGTGCCATGCTAACCATACTTTCTCCCGCAAAATCGTTGGATTTTAAAAATCCCATTAATATTACGAAGCATACTTTGCCAGAATTCCATTTAGATTCTGCAAAGTTGATCTCGGATTTAAAAAAACTCTCCCCTCAACAGGTTGCTTCACTGATGGGGCTTTCAGACAAGCTCGCCGCTTTAAATGTAGGCCGTTATCGTGATTGGTCAAAAAAATTTACATTTGAAAATAGCAAGCAAGCAATTTTTGCATTTGATGGTGATGTTTACGATGGATTCAATGTAGGCAGCCTAAGCTCTAGGGAGCTTAAGTTTGCCCAAGATCATCTACGTATTCTTTCAGGTTTATATGGGATTTTGCGACCGATGGATTTAATGCAGCCCTATCGGTTGGAAATGGGTACTGCATTTAAAAATGCCCGAGGAAGGGATTTGTATGCTTTTTGGGGGCGTACCATAACAGAGGCATTAGTAAAAATTCTGGATAGCCAAAAAAAACCGGTGCTTTTGAATCTTGCATCTGAGGAATATTTCAAATCTATTCAGGTTGGGAGTTTGAAATGCCCCGTTATTTCACCAGTGTTTCAAGATGCCAAGGATGGAAAATATAAAATTATTTCCTTTTATGCAAAACGTGCTCGTGGCCTGATGGCACGTTATGTCATTGAAAATCGTTTGCAAGATCCTTCGGACCTGATCAATTTTAATCTAGATGGTTACTCTTATTTTCCGGCTGGTTCTAAACCTGAGAAGCCTATGTTTAGGCGATCGGAGAAAAAATAATCATGGCTATCCATAGAAGCAAATCATCGCAGCGTAACTCTCCAGAAGTAGAGCGTTTGGTTTCTGATGCAATTTCACTTGCCGCTTCAGGAAGTCAGATTGAGGATAGATTTTGGGAAAAAAGATTGACTTCACGTTTACTTCGTCTTTTAAAAAGTCAAAATCAAAATGTAATTGATGCTGCCTTAGATCAAACTTTTAGGATCAATACCGTAGCTTTTGAAGTGCTGGCTGATTGCGCTGAAACACTGGCCGAATCACTAACACTTGATTTTGATGCTCAAGGCTGGGATATTTTATTGATTGCAATGCCAATTGTTGCTCATACGCGTTATCAAATTCCTTCGGGTCCTTTGCCACCAGTTGTTACAGAGACGATGGCATTGGCTGTGCGAACTGCTATAGCTGCTCCTGATGCGCGTTTAGCGTTAATTCCTTGGCTTTATAGCATTGACCAAATGCCACATTCTCATTGTCAAACTCGCATATTGACTGAGGCTTTAGCTAATGCCGCTATTTCTGGGAGTGATTTAAAGTTGGAGTTGCGGGATATGTCTGAAACAATTGCTGTGTTGGCAGATCCCCGATTTATTATTGCAGCGATTGCTGCGCCAAGTGAAACCCCTTTATTTCGTTGGCAGGTTGAGTCCCCTTTACGTCAAGAGCGTGGTGTTAGTTTGGCTGAGTGGCAAATATTGATGCGCGAATCTGTCTCTTCGTTGCTTCCTGGGTGTGAGTTTGAAATGCTGCTACCTGAAGCCTACTTTACGAATTGTCGGTTGGCTGATAAGCAGGTAAGACCCCTGAGTATTCGTGCCGCGATTAATTTTTTAGAAAGCACTTTAGGTATATTGCCCGCAGGCTTATCTTGTGTTGTCGCGGCGTTTGGAGAGGAACAGGCTGATGAATACCGAATTGCATTTAATATTAAAGGCTCCTCTGAGGTTGTATATGGGGTTATTTGGCCTCTATATGATCGAGAGAGCGTTTCTACTGATGCGTTGAACGATATATCGGATGATGAAAGTCCGATTAAAAAAATATGTGATGCATTGCGAGATGCAGGTGTTGAGGATGTCTTTCGTCATGCGATGCTTTTTGATCCAGAATTGTGCGATGATTGTGGGGCTCCACTTTTCCCCGATCGGATTGGTGAAACCGTTCATGCCGAAATGCCCGAAGACGCCCCATCCCAACAACCATTATTTCATTAGTCAATAAAAAGGCCAAAGATTTATTTTTGGCCTTTTTATAGCAAGTTAAATAAATGTTTATTGCGGTTGGAATGGCTCCGCATTTGCAAACAAATGGGGAAACTTTCCAGTTTTCATTTCTGCGGTTTGACAAAAATCCGCAAGACGTGTTCCGCTTTTAATATTAAAAAGCATCGCTTTGTTTCCAAGAACAACAAGATCAAGGCCGGTGTCATGATTTTTATAACGCAGGCTACCAGGCAATGAAGGTTCTTTCTTCATACTGTAAGTCTTGGAGTTCCAATTTAGACCTAAGCTGTCGCCAGAGCCTGTCGTTTTAAGCTGATGGTTCTCGCTGCATGACCAAGTGAACTCTTGGGTTTGAACCAAGTTCTGTGCATGCACTGAAAAACCAATTAAACAGCTTCCAAAAACAGCGCTAAATTGAGTGAGCCGGAGTTTCATTGTGGATTCCTTAGGAAAGTAAATGCTTTACACCATCTTGTTCTTCAAGTAATTCATTAAGCGTATGGGTCATGCGCTCCCTCGAAAATGCATCAATTTCAAGTCCATCGATAAGCTTGTAATCGCCATTTTCGCATATTACTGGAAAGCCGTAAATTACTTCGGGCGGAATTTCATATTGACCATGTGATGGAATGCCCATCGTTACCCATTTGCCATTGGTGCCTAGAACCCAGTCGTGCATATGATCGATCGCTGCATTAGCTGCTGAGGCTGCAGAAGAAAGGCCGCGAGCCTCGATAATGGCTGCTCCGCGCTTGCCAACTGTTGGAATAAACACATCTTTATTCCAAGTTGGATCATTGATAGCTTCCTTCACGGATTTCCCTTGAATGGTAGCGAATCGATAATCAGGATACATAGTTGGGCTGTGATTACCCCAAACAACCAGCTTTTCAATATCAGCGACCGGTTTTCCCAACTTCGAAGCCAATTGGGAAAGGGCGCGATTGTGATCCAAGCGCAACATTGCAGTGAAGTTTTTAGCAGGAAGATCCGGCGCTGATTTCATGGCGATATAAGCGTTTGTATTCGCGGGGTTGCCAACAACCAGAACTTTTACCGTTCTTTTTGCAACGGCATTCAAGGCTTTGCCTTGGGCTGTAAAAATTTGAGCATTTGCCGAGAGTAAATCCTTTCGTTCCATGCCTGGACCACGGGGGCGGGCCCCAACTAAAAGAGCAATGTCAATGTCTTTAAAAGCGGTCATTGGGTCTTGGTGTGCGCTCATTCCAGCTAATAATGGGAAGGCGCAGTCATCCAATTCCATCATTACGCCAGCAAGAGCTTTCTGCGCCCTCTCATCGGGGATTTCAAGCAATTGGAGGATAACGGGTTGATCTTTTCCTAAAAGGTCGCCATTGGCGATTCGAAAGAGCAGGGAATATCCAATTTGACCGGCTGCACCGGTAACCGCGACACGCATTGGGGCTTTTGCCATTGCTTTATAACTCCAGACTAAGGTTGATATTAAAAAACTTTACTATTATCCCTTTAAGTGTAGGGACTTTCCATTTACACTGTCAATGATGTCTTATATAAGATATCTAACAACAGTATATTTCATCTAATTAGGCCTATTAAGACAAATAGGGTTGGGTTATTTTGACAATTGTTCTTGATTCTGCAACTTTTAGCCCTCTGTATCGTCAGATAAAGAGACTGATACTATCCAGCCTTCAAGCTGGCGAATGGCAGCCCGGGGTTGCCATTCCAAGCGAGATGGAGTTGGCTGCTCGTTATTCTGTTAGTCAGGGAACTGTTCGAAAGGCTATAGATGAACTCTCTGCCGAGAATTTATTGGTTAGAAAGCAAGGTAAAGGGACGTTTGTAGCGACCCATCAAGAGGATGACTGGCAATACCGTTTTTTGCGTTTAGTGCCAGATTCTGGTCAAAAGGTAGTTCTTAAAAGTCATTTTCTCTCATGTAATCGTATTAAAGCCAATTTAGAGATTGCTACCGCACTTAAATTAAAGGGTGGCGATAGCATTATTTTGATTGATCGGGTCCAAAGTTTTTCTGGGACTCCAATTGCCTATGAGCAGATTTGGTTGTCAGCTATTAGATTTAAGGGTTTATCCCTAGATAGTTTGAATGCTTGGTTTGGCCCTTTGTATGCGTTCTACGAAAGTAAATTTGCGACTCACATGGTTCGGGCTGAGGAAAAAATTAAGGCGGTTTCGGCTGATGCTGCCTGCGCTAGTCATTTGAGGTTAAGTATTGGTTCTCCAGTTTTATCCGTTGAGCGAATTTCTTATACTTATGGGAATAAACCCGTAGAAATGAGGCGATCAAGATACGACACAACTGAGCAGCATTATGAAAATAATTTGAATTGATCATTATCAAGAGAGAAATGGGTTTTAGATCAAAAATTCCACACTACCTACAAGGTTTCCAATAGAATATGTTGCATTACAACAAACTCCAACAGAACCTCCAACTAATAATTGAGATTGCCCATGGCTGACGCACACCACGAAGTAAAAAGCCCAAAACGGGTTTACCGTAATATAGGTTTAGCCCAATTAATTAAATACCAACTTCCTTGGCCGGGAAGGATTTCTATACTTCACCGTGTTAGTGGAGCTATTCTTTTTTTAATGCTTCCTTTTATTCTGTACCTCTTTGATCAGAGCCTAACTTCGGAACTAAGTTATCGCAAATTTCAGGTTTTAACGGATTCATTTTTTGTAAAGCTAATTTGCTTAGGATTGATCTGGGGTTTTTTGCACCATTTTTGCGCTGGAATTCGCTATCTCTTGCTTGATTTAGAGATTGGGGTTGAAAAAGCCGGGGCATTTCGATCAGCAATGATTGTTTTAATGGTTAGTTTGGCTTTGACCGCAATTTTGGGCGCCAAATTGTTTGGTTTGTTTTAAGTTCAACTCTTCATTAAGGAAATTTATATGCCTGTGTATAACGTTGGACCAAAACGACTCGTTGTTGGTGCGCATTACGGCCTTAAAGACTGGATTATTCAACGTGTAACTGCAATCGTCATGGCTGTATTTACCATTGTTCTGCTTGTAGCTTATTTTGTTGCCGGCTCTGCTACCTATGAGGGTTGGGCTGGTTTATTTAGCAATCAACTCATGAAGTTGCTTACATTTTTAGCTTTGATTAGTGTCTTTTATCATGCCTGGATTGGCATGCGCGATATTTGGATGGATTATATAAAGCCGCTTGGAATCCGGTTTGCTTTACAGATCCTATCTGCTTTGTATTTATTAGCATGTGCGGCATACGCTGTGCAAATTTTGTGGAAAGTGTAAGTCGATGACCGCTATTAATAAATCGTTACCAAGACGTCGTTTTGACGCTGTGATTGTTGGCGCTGGTGGTTCAGGTATGCGAGCTTCTTTGCAACTGGCTGAGGCAGGGTTGAATGTTGCAGTGCTGACTAAAGTATTCCCAACTCGTTCGCATACAGTAGCAGCGCAAGGCGGCATTGGAGCGTCGCTTGGAAATATGAGTGAAGACAATTGGCACTACCATTTTTATGACACGATTAAAGGATCTGATTGGTTGGGCGACCAGGATGTGATTGAGTTTATGTGCAGAGAGGCGCCTAAAGTTGTCTACGAACTTGAACATTTCGGGATGCCCTTTGACCGAAATCCTGATGGCACTATTTACCAACGTCCTTTTGGCGGACACACTGCCAATTACGGTGAGAAACCCGTACAACGAGCTTGTGCAGCTGCGGACAGAACTGGTCATGCAATGCTGCATACTTTGTATCAACGAAATGTTCGTGCAAAAACCCAATTTTTCGTTGAGTGGTTGGCATTGGATTTGATTCGCGACGCAGAAGGTGATGTTGTAGGAGTTACTGCACTCGAAATGGAAACTGGCGAGTTGTATATTTTAGAAGCCAAAATTGTTTTAATGGCTACTGGTGGAGCTGGGCGTATTTGGGATGCCTCAACAAACGCTTTTATCAATACCGGTGATGGAATGGGGATGGCAGCGCGTGCAAATATTCCATTGGAAGATATGGAGTTTTGGCAATTTCACCCTACTGGAGTAGCAGGGGCAGGCGTTCTCTTAACAGAGGGTTGCCGTGGAGAAGGCGGGATTTTACGTAATAAAGATGGCGAGCGTTTTATGGAGCGTTATGCTCCCACTTTAAAAGATTTGGCTCCTCGCGACTTTGTTTCTCGCTCTATGGATCAAGAAATTAAAGAGGGAAGGGGTTGTGGCCCGAATGGTGATTACGTTGTACTAGATTTGACGCATATTGGTGCTGACACCATTATGAAGCGTTTGCCATCCGTTTATGAGATTGGTATTAATTTTGCCAATGTTGATGTGACTAAAGAGCCAATTCCGGTTGTCCCAACCATTCATTACCAAATGGGCGGGATACCAACCAATATCAATGGTCAGGTTGTTGTGCCAAAAGATGGAATTGCAAACCATGTGGTGCAAGGTTTATATGCCATTGGCGAATGTTCGTGCGTTTCTGTACATGGCGCTAATCGTTTAGGTACAAATTCATTGCTAGATCTTTTGGTTTTTGGTCGAGCTGCTGGAAATCATATTGTGAATTCTGGTTTAAAGAATCGCGAACACAAGCCTTTGCCATCTGATGCTGGCGAGCAATCGTTGGCGAGAATTGCAGCATTGGATAGCTCAAGTTCTGGCGAGTACGCTCAAGATGTTGCTAACGATATCCGTAAAACTATGCAGACTTATGCCGGCGTTTTCCGCAATCAAGAGTTGATGGATGAAGGCGTTCGGCAAATGGCCAAATTGACGGAGCGCGCTAAACATATATGGTTAAAAGATAAATCTAAGATTTTTAATACCGCTCGTATTGAGGCTTTGGAGATTGCTAATTTGGTTGAAACTGCTAATGCGACAATGATTTCAGCCGCAGCCAGGAAAGAAAGCCGAGGAGCGCATTCACATGATGATCATCCAATTCGCGATGATGATAATTGGTTGAAGCATACGCTTTGGTTTAGTGAAAATAATCGACTTGATTACAAGCCGGTTCAATTAAAGCCATTGACTGCAGAGTCGGTTCCTCCAAAAGAGCGTACGTTCTAAGCTGAAGAAAGATAAAACATGAGTGATATTCGCATATTTGAAATTTACCGCTACGATCCGGACGCGGATGCAGCTCCGCGCATGCAAAGATATGAGTTGGAGTTGACCGGCGAGAGGATGTTATTAGATGCGTTAATTTCGTTAAAAAAGCAGGATGAAACCATTACTTATCGCCGTTCTTGTCGAGAGGGAGTTTGTGGTTCAGATGCGATGAATATTAATGGTAAGAATGGACTGGCTTGTTTAACTAACATGCTGACCTTGCCTAAGGTTATTACGTTGAGACCTTTGCCAGGGTTGCCAGTGGTTCGCGATTTGATTGTTGATATGACACTGTTTTTTAAACAGTACTTGTCAATTAAACCTTACCTTGTAAATGACACGCCCCCTCCGGAAAAAGAGCGGCTTCAAAGCCCTGAGGAACGCGAGGAGTTGAATGGATTATATGAATGCATCCTGTGCGCTTCATGCTCAACTTCATGTCCGTCATTTTGGTGGAATCCAGATAAATTTGTTGGACCCGCTGGGCTCCTTCAGGCTTATCGATTTATTGCAGATAGTCGCGATGAAGAAACAGGTCAACGTTTAGATAATTTAGAGGATCCGTACCGCTTATTTCGCTGCCATACCATTATGAATTGCGTTGATGTATGTCCTAAACATCTAAATCCAACCAAAGCCATTGGCAAAATTAAAGAGTTGATGGTGCGAAGGACTGTATGACGATTGGCAATGCGGAGTTATATCGTTTGCGTAGCGATGCCCGTCGCGGGCTGCTTGAAAACGATTTAATTTTGCAGCGTTTTTTTGAGCGGTATGCTGATAATTTAAGTGATGAAGATGGGTCCGTATTAAAACGACTTCTTGCGGTTGATGATAACGACTTAATGGATTTATTGATTGGTCGCAAGGATTCTATTGAGGTATTAAAAGAGGAGTTAAGTTCCCCTGCGTTTAAAAGGGTGTTGACGATGCTAAGAGAGAAATAGTGTGTTTTAGGTGGCAATTAAGAGAAGTGTCATTAATAAATTGAGATTAAAAAACTAGAGGATTAGAAATGATTGAATCAGACATCAAGGCTAAATTGTCATTTTCTGATGGCACGCCGGGAATTGATTTGCCAATCTACAAAGGCACTACGGGTCCTGACGTAATTGATATCAG
>CAIKFU010000094.1 GCA_903826775.1 uncultured beta proteobacterium
CCATAAAGATTGGTAGGCATTACAGACCGATAATCAACCCCATGTGAAACGCCATATTGTCGGTTGTAACTTTCGCACAATTTAATACCAGCAATTTTGGCGATCGCATATGGCTCATTGGTTGGCTCCAATTTACCCGTTAACAAAGCAACCTCATTCATCGGCTGCGAAACCATTTTTGGATAAATACAGCTTGACCCTAAAAATAGAAGTTTCTGAACGCCACTAAGAAATGACTGATGTATCACATTGCTTTGTACCATCAAGTTTTGATAGATAAACTCAGCAGGAAAAACATTATTGGCATAAATCCCGCCGACCTTTGCAGCGGCCAAATAGACTTGATTGGGCTTCTCCTTGGCAAAAAAATCTGCAACAGCCGCTTGATTCATTAAATCCAATTCACCATGAGTACGAGTAACGATGTTTGTATGCCCTTTTTCTTGTAAATTTCGAACAATTGCCGACCCTACCATCCCCTTGTGTCCTGCAACATAAATTTTTTGTTTTGCGTCAATAGTCATACAAAATTTCCATTTTTTATTGCGGTCTAGCCGCTTACACCCCAGCACTTCGATTAATTTGATTAGACAATTTAAGCGCCTTACATTAAACGCAATCTGGTTTATATCCAGATACCAGCTGGCGCAGAAGATTGTCTATTAATTCAAGATCCCCCAAATCGCAACTCATTTTCAATTCATCCAGTCTATTGGTCAAAATAGGCCAAGATACAAAATTTTCATGCGCCATCATGATCCGTGGATTTTTCGTTTCTTGAGAGCTGTCACCAATTAATAGCTCTTCGTACAGTTTCTCACCAGGACGTAAACCAATCAACTCGATTTCAATGTCGCCATCAGGATTGGCTTCGTCACAAACGGTTAATCCAGAAAGCTCAATCATGCGACAAGCTAAATCCATAATTTTAATGGGCTGCCCCATATCCAATAAAAATACCTCTCCACCATTTGCCATGGCCGATGCTTGAATTACCAGTTCTGCAGCTTCGGGGATTGTCATAAAGTAACGGGTTACCTCAGGATGCGTTAGGGTTATTGGGCCGCCAGATTGAATCTGATCTTTAAATTTAGGTACCACCGATCCAGAGGAATCCAAGACGTTTCCAAATCGAACCATTGAAAATACCGTCCTCCTATTCAAGGGTGCCAGCTCCAAATTATTAGCAAGGGCTTGTAAGATCATTTCAGCTAGTCGCTTGCTAGCTCCCATCACATTGGTTGGTCTAACTGCCTTATCGGTACTGATCAAAATAAAATTTTCAACTTCAAGCGCTATTGCAATTTTCGCAACCACCAGAGTCCCGAACACGTTGTTTTGAATACCCTCGATCGGATTGCTCTCAACCAAGGGAACGTGTTTATAGGCTGCAGCGTGATATATGGTCTGCGGCTTCCATTTGGAAACAACTTCGCGCATGCGTTTTTCGTCACGCACCGAAGTTAAAACCGGGATCAATTGAATTTTGGATTCATCCACGTTCGCCAACGTTTGAGAAAGCTCTTGATGAATTCGGTACAAATTGAATTCTCCCTGTTCAAGAAGAACCAAAGTCGCAGGACACTGCCGAATAATTTGCCTACAAAGCTCGCTTCCAATTGACCCGCCCGCGCCAGTAACCATCACC
>CAIKFU010000095.1 GCA_903826775.1 uncultured beta proteobacterium
TGACTCTTTATTTTATTTCATCAAAAGCAAGCCCTTTAATAATGGCTTTTATTCTAAGCAGTCAATGCCATCCCTTCCCGTCATACTTTAATCAGATCAGAAAGATGTCGATCCCGCATCCGAAAATTTAACCACCCATTCCGGTCGCGTATTTCCAACTAAAAACTAAACCCAATCGGAACAATTATCCGCTTTAAGTATTTTGGTTTTGCAAATTTTCTATTAGCTCATTAAATTGCTCTATCGGTATCGGTCGGCTAAACAAATACCCCTGATAAAGCTCGCAGCCATTTTCTAATAAAAACTGACGCTGACTTTCTGTCTCAACCCCTTCGGCAATGATATCCAACTCCAAACTCTTAGCCAAGGTGATTATCGCCCGCACAATAGAGCACGCATGAGGATCTTCTGGAACTTCGCGCACGAAGGATTGGTCGATTTTCAATTGATCTAGTGGCAGTTTTTTCAGGTATGCCAACGATGAATAGCCTGTCCCGAAATCATCCAAGGAAAAATGCACACCTCCAATGCGCAAAATCGACATTCTTTCAATCGTTTCCTCTACATTCTCCAACAAAACACTTTCGGTGGGCTCCAGTTTCAAAAGGTATGAATTGGCACCGACTTTATGAATGATGGACAGCACCTGCTCCACAAAATTGTGATCCCTAAATTGGCGGGCACTTACATTCACCCCCAAAGTCAATCTGGCTGTCTTTCGATTGGTAGACCACATCGCCAACTGGGCACAAGCCGTTTCAAGAACCCATGTTCCAATCGGCAATATCAATCCGGTTTCCTCAGCTACGGCAATAAACTCCCCAGGAGCAATAAGACCTCGCTCGGGATGCTGCATCCGCAAAAGGGCTTCCGCACCAATAATCCGACCTTCTTTATTAAATTGCGGTTGATAGTAAAGTCGGAATAAATTCTGGTCTAAAGCAAGCCTCAAATCCGATTCAATCTTCGACCGGAGAATTGCGGCAGTCTGCATTTTGGTGTCAAAAAACCTCAGGGAGTTTCTACCAGCGGCCTTGGCATCGTACATCGCCAGATCTGCTTGCTTCATAACATCGTCAATCGTATCCTTGCGATCACCGGAAAATAGGGCAATTCCAATACTGGGGGTGCTCTGGCACGAATTTTTGCCAATCTCAAATTTTTCCTGAAATGCGTCCAGAATTTTTTTACCGATTAACTCGGCAAAGGCGCCAGACTCCAATGCGTCCTGACTAAGCTCTTCCAACATAATGACAAATTCATCACCCCCAATTCGGGCTACGGTATCGCTTTCCCGCACGCAGTTGAGCAATCGAATTGCCACTTGTTGCAAGAGTTTATCGCCCGCATCATGGCCTAAAGTATCGTTCAACGATTTGAAGTGGTCGAGGTCAATAAATAACAGTGCTCCATATTTTTGGTTTCGGGCACTAAGGACCAACGCCTGCTGCAATCGATCCAACAACAACTGACGATTCGGTAAATCTGTTAATTGATCATAAAACGCGAGATGGATGGTATGCGCCTCAGCTTTCTTGTTTGCCGTGACATCCGCCTTGATCGCCACATAATGAGTAACAACTCCTAAATTATTGCGAATAGGGCTTATGGAGGCGTATTCGACATATTCACTACCGTTTTTTCTTTTGTTGGACAACTCCCCTTTCCACGTCTTTCCTAACGACAAGGTATCCCAAAGGCTTTTATAGGTTGCTTCCTTTCCTCCTCCTCTTTTCTTCTAATTCTCCTCCTCCTCTTGTTCTTTTCCTCTTTCTCCTCTACTTCTACTCCTACTCATCTTCCTCTTCCACTTCTTCTTCCTTTCCAGGCAAGATCTTCGCCACTCTCAAGGACGCTGCTGCCTGTCGTGATCGCGCTGTATTATCATCATCGTCATCATCATCGTCATCAGCAGCAGCAGCTTCACAAGTATCATTGTACGACGAGGAATTGAAAAGTATCGGGTTCGTATACCCTAAAGTTAA
>CAIKFU010000096.1 GCA_903826775.1 uncultured beta proteobacterium
TAACTGGTATTCGGTAATGGGCCCTAAAGGAATGGATCCAACTGTCATTAATAAAATTGACCAAGCAGTTAAAGCCGCAATGGCAGATCCCCAAATTAAAAAGACTTTGGATTCTCAAGGCTTGCAGCCAGAAGGACCAGCAACACCGGCCGCATTTAGTCTTTTCTTGGCTGCCGAGTTGGCTAAGTATCAACGGCTTGTAAAAAGCTTGAATATTAAAGCAGAGTAATTGGATTTTTGATGACAAAGGACTGCAAAGAATCTGCAGATAATATTGCGCGAGTCACTTGTGACGAGCGGGAGGGGATTGCTTATGTAACCTTTGATCACGTGGCAGCGCGTAATGCGATGACCGTGGAAATGTATCAAAGTCTAAAATCCATTTGCCTTCATTTAGCCAATACTCCATCGGTACGGGCAGTTATTTTTCGCGGCAAGGGAGGAAAATCTTTTGTTTCTGGAAGCGATATCGCTCAATTTTCACAGTTTAAAGACGGTCACGATGGGATACGGTACGAGGAGGGCATTAATGACTTCCTCACCCCATTGGCAGTATTGCCTGTTCCAACCATTGCAGTTATCGATGGCATGGCGGTTGGAGGCGGGTTGGCTATTGCCAGTTGTTGCGACTTTCGAATTTCCACTCCCGATGCTCGCTTTGGCGTACCGATTGCGAAAACTTTAGGTAATTGCTTGTCTGCTAGTAATGTTGCTTGGCTAGTAGCGTATTTGGGAATCAATATTGTGAAACGAATGTTGCTCTTGGCTGAGTTAATTTCCGCGCCTGAGTTGGTGAAACAAGGATACTTACTATCAACTTACGCACAGGAGGATCTAGAAGATCAAGCCTTAGGGTTGGCGTTGCGACTCGTCAATTTAGCTCCCATTACACAAAAAGCATCGAAGTTGACGCTGGCACGCTTGATAAATACTAGCTTACCAGACTGCAGTGATCTTATTGCGCAGTGTTATGGAAGTGAGGATTTTAAGAATGGGGTTACCTCATTTTTAGAGGGGAAGCCACCGGTGTGGATTGGTAAATAGGATTGCCACTTTAGCAAATTAACTAAATATCATGATCAAAAAATTACTATTAGCGGGTGCAGTAGGTGCAATTTTTGTGTTTGGGAATTCAAACGCTCAAGAAAATCAAGCTGCCTCTACATTAGCAAATCAAAGCGGCTGCTTGAATTGCCACAAAGCGGATCAAAAATTAATTGGACCGTCTTACCAAAGTGTGGCTGAGCGCTACAAAGATCAATCGAACGCTCCATCCATTCTTACGCAAAAAGTAAAGAATGGAGGCGTTGGAGTTTGGGGTCGCATACCGATGCCGCCCCATCCCCAGCTTAGTGATGAAAATGTAACTATTCTGGTTGCCTGGGTTTTAAGAGGTGCGCCCACAAACTAATGCACTTTCCAGGTTGGGTATTTCCTGAGACCAATTGATTATTAAATCAGAAGTTTTTATCATCCTGCACCGATTGGCTAAGAGGGCTTGCCTCGGGAGAATACGGTAATCCCATATTTTATATAAGGTTTTTGAATTCTTGGGTGCTGCCTAAAGGTACTGAAGGCGCTACTTGTGTTTGAAATTTGATTTAACATATGCCCATCAATCAAATAAAAGGAATACGAATGGAACACACATTACCCACATTGCCTTATGCGCTAGACGCTTTGGCTCCTCATATTTCAAAAGAAACCCTTGAGTTTCATTATGGCAAGCACCATCAAACCTATGTGACGAATTTAAATAACTTGGTTAAAGGCACCGAGTATGAAAACCTAAGCTTGGAAGAGATTATTAAGAAGTCTTCGGGGGGTATTTTTAACAACGCTGCCCAGGTATGGAATCACACTTTTTATTGGTTAGGATTAAAGCCAAATGGTGGCGGAGAGCCGACCGGTCCTTTGGCGCAAGCAATTAATGCAAAATGGGGAAGTTTTGATAAATTTAAGGAAGAATTTACAAAATGCGCCGTCGGCACATTTGGATCAGGCTGGGCTTGGTTGGTAAAGAAGGCTGATGGTTCATTGGATTTGGTTTCTACAAGCAATGCAGCAACGCCGCTGACAACCGATTCAAAGCCTTTATTAACCTGCGATGTTTGGGAGCATGCTTATTACATTGATTACCGTAATGCGCGTCCAAAGTATTTGGAAAATTTTTGGAGTTTAGCAAACTGGGATTTTGCTAGCAAAAATTTTGCTTAAGCAGATTGGGTAGTCAATTATTTGTTGACAGATCAAGTTATAGAAATTCAAGCCCTAACTTCTAACGGTTTTTACGTTGGATGTCGGGGCTTTTTTCTATTCAGATTTATTAAAATGGGCAACGTATTTTTTATTGATCGATATTGAAAATGTTTTTTCAAATAAAAAATTTATCCCTACATCTGTTTTGGATTCTTGCAGCGCTTTTAATTACCGCTTGCACGACGGTTCGAACGACTTCAAGCGGGCTTGTTGGGGTAGATCGCGAGCAGAGCATGGCTGTCTCGGCCCAGTCTTTGAATAATGAAGCTAGCAGCAGTTATCGATCGGTTTTGCAGACCGCTTCAAATAAGAAGCTCTTAAACCAAAATGCCTCTCAAGTGGTTCGGGTTAGGTCTATTAGTAGTCGTATTATTGCCGTTACTGGAAGTTTTCGCCCTGATGCTCCTAGTTGGCAGTGGGAGGTGAATGTTGTTACTTCTCAAGACATCAATGCATGGTGTATGCCGGGAGGTAAAATTGTTGTCTACACGGGGTTATTGGAGAAGATCAAGCCTACTGACGACGAGTTGGCTCAAGTAATTGCTCATGAGATCGCCCATGCTCTACGAGAACATGGGCGCGAGAAAGCTTCACAGTCTGCCGGTGTTAATATGGCCGCAACTATTGGCGGGGTTCTTCTTGGGGCATTAACTGGCGTAAATTCTGGATTAGGACAAAGCTTAATTTCAGGCGCTGGTGATCTTGCGTTTATGCGCCCAAATTCAAGAGTGATGGAGTCTGAGGCCGATCAAATCGGAATTGAGCTGGCTGCAAGGGCGGGTTACGATCCGAATGCTGCCGTTACTTTGTGGGAAAAAATGTTAAAACAAACTCAGGGGGAGTCTCCAGAATGGTTATCTACCCATCCTGCTAGCGAACGGCGAATTGCGGATTTACGGGAACTTGCAAAGAAGGTCTATCCTCTATATCTAAATGCAAAGAAACCAACTAGGGGCTTATGAAAGTAATTCGAATTGGTGCTGGAGCTGGGTATTCCGGAGACCGCATTCCTCCCGCAGTTGAATTAGCCAATCACGGTAATTTAGATTATCTGGTTTTTGAGTGCTTGGCTGAGCGTACCGTTGCTTTGGCGCAGTTGGAAAAAAGTAAAAATCCTGATGCTGGATTTGATCCACTATTGCGTGATCGGATGAACGCCGTATTGTTAACCTGTATTACCAATGGAATTAAGATCATCACCAATATGGGAGCAGCCAATCCAATAGCCGCTGCTAAAGAGGTAGTTTCTGTCGCGCGTGAATTGGGTATTAGCAAGCTGACAGTTGCAGTTGTTCATGGGGACGATGTTTTATCTGAGCTGTTTTCTCACGATCTGATTTTGATGGAAACGGGCGTTCCGGTTATTTCAATTAAGGATTCAATTATTTCAGCCAATGCATATCTTGGGGCCGAGCCGATTGTGCAGGCCCTTCAAATGAACGCTGATGTAGTGATAACTGGAAGGGTTTCTGATCCCGCCTTGTTTTTAGCCCCATTAATATACGAGTTTGGTTGGCCAATGAGCGATTGGAAAATGATGGGGAAGGGGATTTTGGTTGGCCATTTGCTTGAGTGCGCCGGTCAAATTACCGGGGGATATTTTGCGGATCCGGGATATCGAAATGTTCCAAATTTAGCAAGATTGGGGTTTCCGATTGCGGAAGTATCCGAAGACGGTAGCGCAATTATTACTAAGGTTGAGGGTTCTGGAGGGTGTGTGACGGTTGCTACTTGCATATCCCAGTTGCTATATGAGATAGGGGATCCCTCTGCCTATCTTCAGCCAGATGTTGTTGCTGATTTTTCAAAAGTACAATTAAGTGAGGTTGGTTCAAATCGCATACAAATTGAAGGGGCTACGGGTCACCCTCGACCGGATATGATCAAAGTAACCCTTGGTGTAAAAGATGGGTTTATTGGTGAGGGGCAAATATCGTATGCTGGTTTAGGCGCTAAGGCCCGGGGCCAGTTGGCGATTGATGTTTTACAAGAGCGATTAGAGAACCAATTTGGCATTGATTTACTTGATGTGCGTTACGATTTGATTGGGTTGAATTCAATTCACGGGCGTTTGATGTCTGAAGATTTGGATGCTTATGAGGTGAGGGCGCGTGTTGCTGCTAAAGTAAAAACAAAGAAGGAAGCTGAATTGGTGGCAAATGAAGTGGAGGCAATGTATTTAAACGGTCCTGCAGGCGGCGGCGGTGCAGTGAAGTCTGTGCGCGAAGTTGTAGCAGCGTTGTCGGTATTGGTTCCGCGCAGTCTAGTGAATACTTCTGTAACATTGGTTGAGTTATAAATGCAATTAAGAGAAATTGCACATTCGCGCGCGGGGGATAAAGGGGATTGTTCCATTATTTCAGTGATAGCTTACGACTTAAAGGATTTTCCATTAATTGAAAAGGCGGTCACGGTCGAACGAGTTCGAAACCACTATCGTGGGATAGTTCATGGCGAAATTGAGCGTTTTGTTGTACCGCATTTGGGTGCCCTGAATTTTGTTTTGCAAAATGCCCTTGGTGGTGGCGTAACAAGATCGTTGGCTTTGGATGCTCACGGCAAATGTTTAAGTTCGGCCATTCTAAGTCTAGTTATTTGAATTGAGTATGTGAGTTTATTTTTTACACTGGGAAATTCTATGTATAAAGTCATTGTTTTTTTAGTAGCCTTTATTTTTGCTGGCTTGTGCTTAGCAGAGCCGTCAGTTCACGACATCTACCAGGCGGCGGAGGCAGGCAATTTTGCTCGTGCCGATGCGATGATGGGTGAAGTTCTTAATGCCCATCCGGATAGCGCAAAAGCCCATTTTGTTCATGCTGAATTATTGGTCAAAGAGGGTAAGTTGGGTTTGGCTCAAGGCGAATTTGGTAAAGCTAAAGCGCTGGATCCGACGTTAAAATTTGCTACACCGGCTGCGATTGAGGAGCTAAGCTCAAAATTTAACTCATCTAGTAAGTTTGCCAATTCCATGCCAACTCCGTCGTCAGGAAATAGTAATTTAATGCTATTTATAGTCATTATTTGCGTAGCAGGCGTTGCGTTATTTTTTATACTGCGGCGTCGAAATACGTCTGCTGTCAACCCGGTCCAAAACATGCCTATGGGGGGGAACGGTTTTGGCAATTCGAATAGCCCAATGAATTCCGCTGGAGGAGTCAACCCAGCCGCTAGCGGCGGTTCAGGGCTAATGGGGTCTTTGGCTACTGGAGCTGCATTGGGTGCCGGAATGATCGCTGGGGAAGTCTTGGCGCACAAGTTGTTTGATAGTAGTGGTCGAGAAATTCAACCTGGTTCTGGAGGACACCAAACCAATTTAGGGGAAGGAAATTACGACATGG
Source organism: uncultured beta proteobacterium (assembly GCA_903826775.1). Classification (GTDB taxonomy): domain Bacteria; phylum Pseudomonadota; class Gammaproteobacteria; order Burkholderiales; family Burkholderiaceae; genus Polynucleobacter. The sequence goes on from CAIKFU010000096.1 coordinate 5,598, forward strand.
GAGGTCAGGATTTTGGGGTTTCTGGTAACGATTGGGGTGATTCGGGTGGCGATAGTTCTGGCGGCGATTGGTAACGAGTTTTAAAGTACTGATCGGCAGATTATTGAATTGGAGTAACCTTATACTGAGGTTGAAATTAAATCGCCCAGATCGACTTTGGCGATTTCGAAACTTTGGTTATAAAGTGAAAGAGTTATTATCATGAGTAAAAATGAACTTCCTAATGCTGACCATTTTTTGGCTTCCGTAGATCATGTAAACGAGCTGGTGACCTCAAAAGGCGCAGCAATAGGTGTAGCCAAAGGATTGTTGTACAGCATTGTGGAAACGCTTGGCGTTATTGTTGGAGATCCAGATCTTCCTAGTCATGTGCGGACAGGCTACCAAGAAGCTCTTGAATTGGCGCGAGAGCTGCAGGCAAAAATCCATTTGCATTAGTGGTATTGCAATACCTATTGATTTCAGCTGATTCAATTGATGAAACGGATTTCTTGCGAGTAAAGTTGACGCATCACTTTGCTCAAGAGGATTATTAATACATAAATTGCCGGGAGTGTTCTTTCCTTTGGCTTGGGTTTAAAAGCGTTTCAGTTGGGCGACTTGA